>CAMWLB010000030.1 GCA_947174985.1 uncultured Lachnospiraceae bacterium
ATTGGGACCCCACCCCCAACCCACCTCCCCAGAACTGGTCTATAGCCGGAACCCTCCGGGCCGGGCGGAAAACAGACACGGGGAAATATCAAGCGTAAGTTCTTCCCCGTACTGCTGTGCTAATGCAAAACCAATTGCATAATTGTATAACTGGTTGCCGAAGCCCCCTGTTGCCTGTGAGTAAATCATATCAAAATCCTTTCTGCGTTGCAGGTTATCAAGATTTTTTTTGAAAACGATACCAGCTTTCCGCCTGTAAAACATACCAAAGTAATAAGGTGTTAGACCTGTCGCGATTAAAACGATTCCATATCCGGTCCAGTATCTTTTGGTCAAAATAGCCGTCACCAGCAAGGCGGCTGTGTGTCATCAAATCGCCCGCCCATTCGTGCAATTCACCGCTTGACAGCCATGTGGGAAGCGGCACTTCAAATCCGTGCTTAGGGCGGTCCAGCATTTCCTTTGGCACATATTCGTAGAGCAATTCCTTTAATATTTTTTTATCTATTCCGTTTGAGGACTTATAGGAAATCGGGAGGGTCCATGAAAACTCTATAATATCCTTGTCTAATAGCGGAATACGGTTCTCCAAAGAAACAAACATACCGGCATGGTCCACCTTGGGAAGAACGGTATCGGTCAGAAAACCGGTCTGGTCCCGATAGAGCATAGCAGACTTTATCTCTTTAGCATCCAAATACAAGTTGTTTCGGTACTGTGCCATATCGGGCAGAAGAGCCTTGTCCTCTGTTAACCATGCGCCGCACAGATAATCACGGGGATTGGCAATGTGGGGTACCAGACTATGCGCGTCCCAATTGTGCTCGTTACGAAAAAGCTCGTGCAGCCGATGGGCGTCGGGCACACGGGCGTATTCGCCCATATTGTAAAATTTTCTGCCATACTTTAGCGGAGAGTGCTGCAACAGCCAGCCGCAGGCGTTTCGGGGTGCAAAGGGCAGTTTTTTATATTTTGCCCAAAGCTGTTCCAGACGGCGGTACAGACCGTAACCGCAAAACAGCTCGTCGCCGCCGTCGCCGCTTAAGGTAACAGTCACTTTTGTTTTTGCCAGCTTGCTGATTAAATATGCAGGCAGACAGGCGGGGTCTGCAAGCGGTTCAGTATAAATGGAGGGAAGAAGGGGAATAACAGCCTTTAAATCCTGCTCCGAAATATAAAGCTCGTTGTGCTCCGTACCCAAATGCTGTGAAATATTTTTGGCATATTCCGCCTCATTATACTTAGGGTCTTCAAAACCGATGGTAAAGGTTTTGACACGCTCCTTTGAGAGACTCTGCATGATGGAAACGACAAGGGGACTGTCGATGCCGCCCGACAAGAACGCACCGAGAGGAACGTCAGAAATCATCTGCCCCTTTACAGCATCAGTCAGTAACCGTTTTAATTCCTCGCGTGCGTCCGTTTCACTTCCTTGAAACGGGTGTGAAAGACCATAAAACGCAGCTTCTTTTGCTGACCAGTAGGTGAAAAAGGAAGGTGCGGTAAATGGAGAACGAATGGAGAGAATCTGTCCCGGCAGCAGCTTATAAATATGCCTGTAAATAGTAAGAGGCTGCGGTATGGACTTGTATCGGATAAACGCAGAGAGCGCGTCCCGGTTGATTTCACCAGTAAAGCCTTCCAAAACCTTCAAACATGATAAATCGGATGCAAAAGTAAACTTGCCATCGATCATACCATAATATAGAGGTTTTTCACCTGCGCGATCGCGCATTAGGTGTAAAGCTTTCTCTTTTCTGTCATATAAGGCAATGGCAAACATGCCCTTCATATTCTTTACTGCGTCCAGTCCGTATGCTTCAAACGCCTCTAAAATAACCTCCGTGTCGGAGGTGCTTTTAAAATGCCGGACAAAGCCATCCTGTATAAGCTTTTCACGTATTGTCTTAAAATTATAGATTTCGCCGTTATAGCTAATCACAAAGCGTTTGCTTGCCGACTGCATGGGCTGTGTGCCGTTTTCAGACAAATCCAGAATGGAAAGGCGGCGATGTCCCAAGGTAATGGCACCTTCTGGGTCAAGCCAATAGCCCTCTGCGTTGGGACCACGGTATATCATGTTGTCGCACATATGCTTTATCTGTATTTGGTTGTCAGAGGTATGACCGCAAAAGCCGGCTATTCCGCACATAAATCCTCGCTATTCTGCCGCATGTGCGGCGAATTTTTCAATTTGTTTCTGATAATTGTCAAAGGAATATTTTTCACATACAAGGCGGTAACTACGATTCCCCATTTGAATCAGTTTGTCTTTGTCTGCAATGACATCGGTTATTTTTGCTTTAAGGTCCTTTATATTCTTGTCTTGAAATAATAAGCCGTTCTGTCCGTTTTCAATGTAGCAAGCCGTTCCGTTTGTATCGCTTACGATAACCGGAAGGGAGTATGACATTGCTTCCAACTGAGAAACAGAGGCAAACTCGCCTGTACTTGGGAGTACAAAGAGGTCGGCAGCACGGTAGAAATTAGCCATATCCTCCGGTTTACGATTAGTATGGCAGGTGACAAAGGATTCTAAATGGTGCTTTGCAATAAAATCCTGAATCGTTTTATAATAATTTTTGTGGTATGTGGTGGAACACTCTCCAACCAAAGTCAGGTGAAGAGGATACCTGGACAGGAGTTCTCGCAAAATCTCCAAGAGCATTAAGTGATGCTTGCGTTCTTCAAATTTTCCAACACACAATAGATTGATTTTTCCGTTTTTAAAATAGCTTTTCTGTTCAGGTGGAAGCTGTGGCTCTATCACAAAGGGAATGTATATTGCCATAGCGTCAAAGTAGCCGGTGTTGGGATTACCCAGTACCGGTGTCATGCGGACGGTGGGCGTCAGTCTTTTTACGAGTCTGTGCGCAATATCGTTGCGCGGTGGTTCGTTATCCCAAAGAGGTGTCTGGTTATATAAAATACAGGGAAGTTTCTGGAGACTGCATACAAAATAAGCAAATATGGAATACAGGGAACGTTCCCGCAAAATGACAACATCTGGTTTTTGCTTTTTTAAGTATCGGAACAATTTAATGAAAGGAGGGAATCCACATTTATCCCGAAATGCTTCCGGATAGGCGCAGGAATCCTCCTTTTTTCTGTATAAAAAGGAGTGCAAAGTATTGACCACTTTGAATAAGCTGGAATAACCCAATACATAAGGGGTACAATATTTGTGGTTTTCTGTTTTGCCCGTGTACTGGCAGACAAAAGCTGCCTGATCCCCATTCTCCACCCAGCCTTTCACAATGGGAACTTGATTGGTATGGAACATGGGTGCGATATATACGACTTTCATGGAAAGACCTCGCTATTTCAATAATGGTTTCATTATAGTATTCCTTGAAAATGAAGTCAATGAAAATTCTCGGTTTGACTATTACCATTTGACTATTATTCGGCTTTGGGGTAATATGATAGAAGAAAATGGAAGGTAAAGGAGCCCCCATGTTGTTTAATTCCTTGGAATATGCAGTTTTTCTGCCTATTGTATTTGCACTGTACTGGATTGTACCCCATAAGAGACGTTGGCTGGTAGTCTTGCTGTCCAGCTACTATTTTTATATGAACTGGAATGCAAAATATCTGCTTCTAATTGTATTTATTACAGGTGTTTCTTATGTAGGTGCGATTTTAGTGGAACGGGAAAAAAATACAGGAAGAAAAAAACTCTGGGTGGGCGGCGTGATTGTTATAAGTCTGTCTATCCTTTTTGTGTTTAAATACTTTAATTTTGTCAGTGAGCTGATTACAACGCTGCTTAATATAGCGTCGATTCCAACGTCTGGAATTGTGCTTTCCCTGCTGCTTCCGGTGGGGATTTCCTTTTACACCTTCCAGGCAATCGGTTATACGCTGGATGTGTATCGTGGGGATGTTTTGGCGGAGCACCATATCGGAAAGTACGCTGCATTTGTTGCTTTTTTTCCGCAACTTGTGGCGGGACCGATTGAGAGAACCCACAATTTACTGCCTCAGCTCAAGGAGGAGCGTTTTTTTGATTATGGACAAGCTACATACGGCCTGAAGCTGATGGCATGGGGATATTTCAAGAAGATAGTGGTGGCGGATACACTGGCAGTTTATGTGGATAAGATATATGGCGATATGCATTTCTTTTCCGGTTTTGCAAGACTGGCGGTGATTTTTTTCTTTTCCATACAAATTTACTGTGATTTTTCGGGATATTCCGATATTGCCAGAGGGACTGCAAAACTTTTTGGCGTGGAATTGATGGAGAACTTTAAGAGCCCGTATTTTTCCACTTCTGTGCGTGAATTTTGGCGCAGGTGGCACATCTCGCTCTCAACATGGTTTCGGGATTATGTATATATTCCGTTGGGAGGCAACAGGGTGAGCCAACTGCGTAACGCTGTCAATCTTATGATTACTTTTCTGTTAAGTGGGTTATGGCATGGCGCTTCCCTCACTTTTGTAGCGTGGGGCGGTCTGCACGGCGGCTGTCAGGTGATTGAAAAACAGGTGGAGTTCCATAAAAAAGAGGGGAAGCATAAAATTCCTTATGCGGTCAAGGTGGTATTTAATTTTCTCATTATTTCGGCACTGTGGGTATTCTTCCGCGCGCAGAGTTTCAAGGATGCGGCGTATATGCTGGTTTATTGGTATCAAGGGTTAAATAATCCGGTCAGGTGGATCATGGGCGGCTTTGGAAATCTGGGAATTGGTGCGGTGACTGCGGTTAAGCTGTTACTTATGATTTTAATGCTTGCGGTGTTTGATTATATTTCCTTGAAAAAGGATGTAATCAATTGTATCGGAAAGTGGAAGCTTCCGTGCAGATGGGCGGTATATATTGGTTTGATTGTTCTGGTTTTCCTATGGGCGCCTGCTGAAAGCGCAGAATTCATCTATTTTGATTTTTAGGAGAAAAACGTGAAAAAGTTTTTATCTAAGGTGCTGGTTCTGACCATGATTTTAAGTTTGTTGCTGATTGGGATGAATCTAGCTTATGTAAATACGAAGTATTATAAGAACTTGAACGATATGGGAAAGTTTTCTGATTTGCCGGAACATATTGATGTGGTGAATTTTGGGGCGTCGCACAGTGCATGCGCTTTTAACTGGAGCGGATACACACAGTTTGCAGGAGTGAATATGGCGCTTGGCTCACAGACGCTTGTTTATGATGAGGCGTTGTTTCATTATTATTTTGACCGTCTGGATGAAAACAGTACCGTGATTTTGGAGATTATGTTTAAGTCCTTGTACGAAGAGGAACCGAATGAGCCGCCCTATGGAACGAATATCACCAGATACTATCAGGTGCTTAAAAAGGATTTTATCAGACAGTGGAACCTGTTTGATGCAATTTGTTATCAATATCTTCCGGTTTTAGGAAACAGACAGGCTGCAGTAACACATATTATTTCCGAATTGTCTGATGAAAAGGCTTTCCAAAGCGAACTAGAGAGGCAGCAGGAGGCAGGACAGGAGCTTTTGGGAGAGCCGACACAGGTTTTGGACGGCTGGGAAGAAGAGGCCATGAATACGGAAGGGAAACGTCGTGCTGGAAGCTTTATGGCACAAAGTGGGAATCAGGAGCATGGCGAACAATATGAGGCTCTCATCCGTATTATCGAAAAATGTGAGGAAAATAATATACAGGTGATTCTGGTAACAGCGCCTACGCTGCCCTGTTTCTATACAGGGTTTGATACAGAATTTATGGACAGGTTTTATCAGGATATGGCAGAAATCTGTCAGAAATATGATATTCCTTACTTTGACTATACAGGCGACGAAAGGTTTTTGGCAGATTACAGATGGTATAGTGATACCGACCATCTGAACGGCTATGGCAGCAGATACTTTACACAGGAATTTTTAAGAGATAATCAGGATATTTTGAGGTTTTACTAATTATGAAAGTAATCATGGTGACGGCAGGAATGTCTGGTGGCGGCACGGAACGGGTAATTGCCGTGCTGGCAAATTATATGGCAGAGAAATTCCACGAGGTAAAGATTGTGATGACCTCCCGCAACGAGGTGGCATATGAACTGCAAAGCAGTGTGAAGGTGGTTTCCATCGGCGGCAGCACAGGTGGCAGCCTGTCAAAACGAATAAAACGTATTCATGATTTGCGGAAGCTTTTTAAACAGGATAAAGAGCAGGTTATTGTTTCTTTTGGAACGGAGACGAATCTCTTTTCACTTTTGGCGGGTTTTGGGCTGAAAAATAAGATTATTGTCTCGGAGAGAAATGACCCGAATCAGTGCACATATCCCACTTTGCGCAATATGGTATACCGTATGGCAGACAGCCTGATATTTCAGACAGAGGACGCAAGATGTTGTTTTTCGAAAAAAATTGCAGGGAAAGGGAGCGTCATTCCCAATCCACTTTCAGGAGAAATGATCAAATCCGTTCATGGCGTGCGAAAGAAGGAAATCGTGACAGCGGGCAGGCTGGAGCCGCAGAAAAATCACAGGCTTCTGATAGAAGCGTTTGGGGGATTTGCGAAGCAGTTTCCTGATTATAGACTGGTAATATATGGAAAGGGATATTTGGAAGAAGAACTGAGAGCTTTTGCAAAAGAGCTCCATGTAGAAGAAAAGGTTATATTTGCGGGATTTGCGGAGCGCATACAGGAAAAGCTATATGATGCTGCTATGTTTGTGCTTTCTTCAGACTATGAAGGCGTGTCTAACTCATTGATGGAGGCGATGGCATTAGGGCTTCCTGTGATATCGACGGATTGCCCTATAGGCGGTTCTGCCATGCTGATAAACAATAAGGAGAATGGTCTGCTTGTTCCGGTGGGAAGTGCAGAAGCACTTACAAAAGCCATGAAATATATGGCGGAGGATACCGAAAGAGCAGAGGATATGGGCAGGAGAGCCGAATATGTGCGAGAAGAGTATTCGGCGGAAAAGATATGTGAAAAGTGGCTTTGCGCGATAGGAGAAAGACATTAATATGATTGATTTAAGTATTGTTGTGCCGGTCTACAATGGGCAGGGATATTTAAGGCCGCTTTTGGATAGTATCTGCCGTATCAAGGCGGTTTCAGCAGAGATACTGCTCATTGATGATGGCTCCTCGGATGAAAGTAGTGAAATCCTAAAAGCCTATGTGGAAAACGACAAGCGGTTTTCCTATTATCGCAAGGAGAACGGCGGCATTGTCAGCGCAAGAAACTATGGGCTTCACAAAGCCAGGGGGGAGTACCTTTTCTTTGCAGACCAGGATGATATTTTAGAAGCGGCCGTGATGGAAAAGGCTGTCTTTGAACTGAAAGAAAAGGATGCAGATATGTTACTGTTTTCCACAGAGTATATAGATGATGCCGGAAACAGGTGTGCCTGCGATACCGTACTGGAAGAAGGAACTTATACAGAATCGGAAATCAGCGATATTTTTATCCGTAAGCTGGTGACGCGATATACCAAGCGAGAAGTGATTTCGTACATTGGTCACATATGGGCTGTGGTTGTCAAAAGAAAGATTGTGGCGGAACATGATATATGCTTTAAACGCTTTATGGCAATCGAGGATGATTTACTTTTTGTGCTGGATTCGTTAGACTATGCAAAGTTGCTGATAACAATATGCGATGTGGGATACTATTGGCGGCAGAACCCGAATTCCCGCACAAGGCGGGGGAGCTATATAGAGGATTTGCCGGAAAAGAAACGCAGGTATTATGAGTATAGGACGGAGATACTAAAACGGCATGTGGGTTGCACCAGCGAGGAACTGGAAAGGTACTATACCGGTGTGCGACAGGAGTTTGTATTGGATATGCTGGATAATGAAGGGCTGCGCGGTATTTGGAAGGCATATCCTGCGTTAAAAAAGTGTATGGACAACGGTGAGGTAAGAGAGGCGCTTTTGAAGCCGCCGGAATGTCCTTTGGCACACCGTTATCGCGTGGAGAAACAGCTGCTTTCAAAAGGCATGGTAATAACGGCGCTTTTTTATAAAAAGGGAAAATATATAAAGACAGCAGCAGGAAACTATATGCGCAGACTAAAGAGGATTTAATGGTATTTAGGAGATTGTGAAATATGCTTGTTGTATGTATAGGTGATGGATTGGGAAACCAGATGTTCCAGTATGCGTTTTATTGTGAATTAAAACATAAGTATCCTGAAAATCATGTGACTGCAGATATTTGTAATTATTATGGCTCTGTGAATAAACATAACGGATATGAGCTGGAGCGGGTATTTGGGATAAAACTTCCGGCATGTGATAAAAGAACCGCTTCTGTACTGGCGGATTTTACACCGCATAGCAGCCATAAGGTGTTAAATAAACTGTTTCAGGCAAGGAGGATACTGTTTGGAAATAAAGAATCTTTTATTACACAGGATGACCCGACTGCATACTATCCGGAGGTATTTGAACTGAACAGATTAAAATCATATATGTTTCGTGGAAACTGGATTAATGAAGATTATTTCTGCAACTGTAAAGCAGAACTGTTAAAGGATTTCTCTTTTGTGCGGGAAGCAGATGAAAAAAACGCGAGGCTGATGGAAAAGCTTGAAAAAGAAAATGCAATTTCGATACATGTCCGGCGAGGAGACTATTTACAGACTAATATGCAGCATTTGGGAAGAGAGTACTATGAAAAAGCTGTGTCAATCATTAGGGAAAAGGTAGAAAATCCTGTGTTTTATATCTTTTCAGATGATTCGGGGTATGTCAGGCAGGAGTTTGATTTTATTGAAGAGGAGCAGAGAGTCATTGTAGACTGGAACAAAGGAACGGAGAGCTATCGGGATATGCAGCTAATGAGCTGCTGCAGACATAATATTATTGCCAATAGTACCTTTAGCTTTTGGGGGGCGTATTTGAATCAGCATGGGGACAAGCTGGTAATAGCACCGGCAGTAGCTTCGGCTGGGTATAAGAATCCGTTTGCGTGCAGGGATTGGATGTTGTTGTCTGATTAAAAAAGGAAATGATTATGTTTGGTGAGATAAAGAAAAAATTAAAGAACTTTTTGATTATGCATATGGATTTACAGCCCTTGGACAGATTTGTATCCGATATCAATCTGGATTGTACAAAGCAGCAAAAGCGGGTGCTGATTGCATATGTGGATTATTTCAGGGCAAGCCGCGACGTTGCCGTGGGGGCAGCGCACACGAACCGGTATGAATTGTTTCAGATTATCCAATGCTTTATTCGTTTCGGATATGTGATTGATGTGTGCGCATATGACAGTGAAGAAGCAGAAAAGCTGATTGATAAAAAGGGGTATGATGTTGTATTTGGCATGGGAGAGGTGTTTCGGGCGGCAGCAAAGAAAAATAAGGATGCATATACTGTCTTGTATCTAACAGAAAATCCTTATGAGGTTTCGCTTGAAAAAGAAAGGGAGAGAATAGATTACTTATTCGAGAGAAGGGGAATCGAGTGGAAATTGTACCGGACCGGAAGGGTTTTTGAAAAAGCCGATGAAGAGCAGGCAGCGGCAATTATCTGTATGGGAGATATAAACTGTCTGGGCAGGCTGAGTGAGAAGGCGTGCAGAATACTGCCGTCAGGTTTTTTTAATCGAGAATACAGCAATCGGTTTGAAAAAAAGAAAAAAGAAAACTTTTTAATGCTGGGTACGGCGGGATTTGTCCATAAGGGTGCAGATATTCTTGTAGAAGTTTTTAAAAAGCATCCGGAATGGCAGCTGTTTTTGTGCGGACACGATATTTCAGATATTTTGAAAAAACTAGGGCATAATACCTCTATTGCAAACATACATGACTGCGGTTATATAGATGTAAAGGGAACGGATTTTCTGAAACTGGTACAAAAATGCGTTTATATTTTGCTTCCTTCCTGCTCGGAGGGGACTCCTACGGCGGTCTTAACAGGGATGCGCCACGGCATGGTTCCCATAGTCAGCAGAGAAGCCGGTATGGGCTTTGCGGCACAGCATTGTTTTTTCTTTGACGATTACAAAATAGAAAGCATTGAACGAAAAATAACGGAGGCAGTAGAGGTACCAATGGAACAATTGGAAAAGAAGAGCAATGAGATATTTCAATATGCCAATGAACAGTTTACAATTGAACACTTTACAGAACAGCTGTATCATGCGCTGGCGGAGATTCTGCCTTGACATTAGGGGTATTTTATTATATCATTTTTATGAAAATGGATAAGAGGAACGAGATAATGGTTAGTGTAGTTTTGCCGGTATATAACGGAGAAAAAGATTTGGAAGCTGCAATCGACAGCGTGTTGCAGCAGTCATATAGCGATTTGGAACTGATTTTGGTGAATGACTGCTCTACCGACGGAACAGCGGATATTATCAGGAGGGCTGCCGAGAAGGACAGCCGCGTTCGCAGTATTACAAATCAGACAAATCAAAAGCTTCCCGAGTCGTTGAATATTGGATTTCGACAGGCGCGGGGAGAGTTTTTTACGTGGACGTCGGATGACAACAGGTATGACAAAGATGCAATCCGGGTCATGGTAGAGGCATTGGAGCAGGATAAGGAAGTGGCGCTGGTTTATTGTGATTATACGCCGGTGGATGCGGAAGGAAGGGTGTTGGAGGAGTACGACCGGCAGAAGGAAGAGGGAAATCCGGAAGATATGATTCGTGGAAACCAGGTGGGCGCCTGTTTTTTGTACCGGAGAGAGATTGCAGAGAAGGTAGGGGAATATGATAAGAACTTATTTCTTGTAGAAGATTATGATTACTGGCTGCGTATTTTTGAAGCGGGCAGGATGATTCATGTTAATAAAAAGCTGTATTTTTACCAAGTACACGCAGGAAGCTTGACGGCAACCCGGGCGGAGGAAATCCGTCATAGGACGGTAGAATGCTGGATGAAGCACTGGAAGTTTATCTTTTCAAGGCTGCATGGTCTTAGGGAAAAGTGTCTTTTTTGTCATAAAGTTTATTATATGGAAAACGTGCCATATAGGCGCCAAATTTTCAGGGATATTGTACGGCGTTATCCGCCCTATTTTTTTTATAGAATCGTAAAGCCATTTCGTGACGGTATAAGACGCACCGCAAGAGGGGATGAAATGTGATGATGAAAGTGGTACATTTAAGCACAACTGTGGGCGTAAATTACCGGCTGCATTGCGCCTTGCACAAGCAGGGAATTGATACCTGTATTTTGGTTTCAGGAGAGGGAAGTAGCGGCGGGGAAATCATATATGCAGGTCAGGACAGGAGGCAAAAATTCGAAAAAAAAACAATAGGAAGAATTTTAGATATTCTATTGCGGAGATGGTATAAGCTTTCTGGTAAGATGCCGTTTTCTCATGGCATTTTGGGCACCGATGTAAGCGCGCATCCTGTAATTCGCGATGCAGATGTGATACATTTACATTGGATATGCTATTTTCAGTCCATTGAAACCATTAAAAAGCTGATTGCACTCGGGAAACCAATTGTATGGACATGCCATGACAGCTGGCCGTTTACAGGCGGCTGCCATGTGCGTCTGGGGTGTGAAAATTTTACGGGTAATTGCGGAAAGTGTCCGATTCTGCATTCCAAAGGGAAGCGTGACCTTTCATGGCATATATTGAAGAAGAAGAAAAAGGCATGGAGAGGCAATCAGATATATTTTATTGCACCGAGCAGGTGGATGCAGGAAAACATCAGTAAAAGTGCGTTGTTTTCGGGTAATACGTGCAGAGTTATCGCGAATCCCATTGATACAGAAATTTTCCGACCGTTGGATTATACTGAAACGGAAAGCAGGACAGGTTATAAAAAAGACGATGAAAAGCTCCATCTCCTTTTTGGAGCGCACGCTGTTGATATACCTTATAAGGGATTATCCTGTTTGTTAAAGGCGCTGGAAAAGCTTTGGGAAGAGCAGCCGGAATTGGCAGGACAGGTTGTACTGCATATGATTGGGGGGAGTCAGAGCGAGGATTTGATTTTGCAGAAGTATGAGTGTCATCATTGGGGATTTGTCGATGATGTGCATAAAATGGCGGCAATCTATAATATAGCGGATATCTACGTTCTTCCATCCTTAGACGACAATCTTCCTACCATGATAATGGAAAGCCTTTCCTGTGAAACGCCGGTGGTAGCTTTTCATACGGGCGGAATTACGGATATGCTGGAGCATAAGAGAAATGGTTATGTGGCGGCATACGGAGATGCCAAGGAATTGGAAGAGGGTATCATATGGGTTCATCAAAATAACAGAGACAACATTTTGGGAAAATATGGGCGGGAAACCGTAAAAGAAAAATATGATTCTGATAAAATTGCAAGGCAGCATATTGCGTTTTATGAGGAAGTGATTCAGGCGAGTGCAGAGAGAAATTAGCTGCCTGCAGTATGAGGTTTTTATGGAAGAGAAGTTTACAACGGTAATTAAGTCAAAAAACGGGTGGTTTGATATCAATGTAAGAGAACTGTTTCAATATAAAGATTTAATATTTCTGTTTGTAAAAAGAAATTATACAACACGGTATAAACAGACAATATTAGGTCCGCTATGGCTGATTCTAAATCCGCTGCTGACAGTCCTCTTATATACCTTTGTCTTTGGAAATATTGCAGGATTATCTACAGACGGCAGCCCGCAGCTTGCTTTTTATCTTGCCAGCAACGCGCTCTGGTCATATTTTGCCGCCTGCCTCTCCCAAACTGCTTCAACTTTTACCGCTAATTCGTCAATCTTTGGAAAGGTATATTTTCCGCGACTTACAATGCCTCTGTCCACAGTGCTTACCGCAGGAATCGACCTTATCATACAGGTTGTTATGTTGGTAATAATACTGGTATTTTACGCGATACAAGGGACACCTGTTGAAATCAATGCAAGCATGCTGCTGATACCGGTTTTGATGATTCAGATAGCACTACTTGGTTTGGGCTGCGGTATTATCATTTCTTCGCTTACTACAAAGTACAGGGACTTGGCAGTATTGGTTACTTTTGGCGTTCAGCTGTGGATGTATGCCAGTCCGGTAGTGTATTCTGTTTCCCAGATACCGGAGAGATTTTATTCGGTATACATGTTAAATCCCATTGCCCCAATTATCACCATATGGCGGTACGCTTTTTTGGGCAGAGGGATGTTTCCACTTTTTTACTGGGGCATAAGCTGGATTGTAACGGTATTAATATTGTTGATTGGGATTATTTTGTTCAGCAAGGTTGAAAAAACATTTATGGATACGGTTTAGGCTAACATAGCAGAACGATAGGACTGATTGGCTTGGAAAAGGGTCAGGAAGAGAGGGCTAAGTAGATGAGGCATATTGATATATTTAATCATGCAATGTCATGGATAAAGAAAAATACGATAAATGGACAGGGTATAGCAATAACCTCCAAACAAAGGCTTATTTATCCGGAGGTTACAGGATATTATATACCGACCTTGCTTGCTTGGGGAGAGAAAAAGCTGGCAATATCCTATGCAAAGTATTTATGCAGTATTCAAAAACCGGACGGCTCCTGGTACGATTCTGACGACAAAGCGCCTTATGTGTTTGACACGGCGCAAATACTTAAGGGATTACTGGCAGTCAGGGATATGCTTCCTGCGGTGGATGAGCATATTATAAGGGGCTGCGATTGGCTGATAGGAAATATTGACAAGGAGGGGCGATTAACAACGCCGTCTAAGAATGCATGGGGAAGTGATGAGGGATTTTGTTCTGAGCTTTGTCATATATATTGTCTGACTCCGCTGAAAGAAGCTGGAGAGGCTTTTGACAAAACAATTTATGTTGAAAAAGCAAAAACGGTATTAGAATATTATAAAAAAAATTATTATGAGAAAATAATGAATTTCAGCCTTATGTCACATTTTTATGCGTATGTGATGGAAGGCTTGCTGGATCTGGGCGAAGAAGAGATGGTACGCGAGGCGATGCAGAAGCTGAAACACGTCCAAAACGAGGGGGGAGGAATTCCAGCACTATATAATGTTAAGTGGGTTTGTTCCACAGGGATGTTTCAGATGGCGTTGGTATGGTACAAGCTGGGAGAATTAAAGGAAGGGGATAAAATTTTCAAATATGCATGCCGCCTGCAGAACAAATCAGGAGGTTGGTTTGGAAGCTATCCGGCTCCTTCAGCAGACAGATTTGCCAAAGGAAAGCAGGAGGCTTCTTATTTCCCGAAAGAAGAAATCAGTTGGGCAAATAAATATTTTCTGGATGCGCTTTGCTATAAAATGAAATTAGAATTCGAAGGCCTTTCCACTCAGTTTTCAGATATTATATTGAAATCGGATGGCAGATATCAGCTGATAATGCATGAAATGGCTGATTTACAAGAAGCAAAAGGTTCTGCATTGGATGTATGCGACATCGGCTGTGGCAAGGGCAGATATTTAAAAAATTTATTAGAGGATTTTCCGAAAAATCATTACCATGGTGTTGATTTGTCAGTAAAGGTAATGGAAAATCTGGAGAAAGAAATTGATAAAAAGCAGGGAAGTTTAACTTCTGTTCCATATCGGGATGTCACGTTTGATTATGTATATGTGGTTGAAGCGTTGGAACATGCTGTTTATATACAGGGCGCATTGAATGAGCTGTGGAGAATTACAAAACCGCAAGGGAAAATTGTGATTATAGACAAACCGACTCAGGCATTAGGAAAACTCCAGATTGAAGAGTGGGAACAGTGGATTGATAAAAAGCAGTTGGCAAAATTTGTTTCTGATAAAATGGGGAAAATGCGAGTGATTAAAAATATTGCATATGAAAATGGTAGAAAGGATGGCTTATTCAATGCTTGGATTATCGAAAAACAGCAGTAAAGAAAATGAAAACCAGGAGCGGCTTACCAGCGAGGAGTGGGGGGAGATTTATAATCCGGAAAGTATCAAACCAATTGCGGAAGGACTAAAAAGAGGCGAGCTTAACTTTCAATCAAAAGAAATGTTAAAATTGTCTTGTGAAAATGAAAAAGTCTTGGAGATAGGCTGTGGCACGGGCGGTACTTCGTGTTGTCTTGCCCTAAATGGAAGAATTGTCACTGCATTGGATTATTCAAAAAATGCATTATTGTGTGCCGAGGGCGTAGCAAAGGAAATGGGAGTTTCATTAAACACAGTTTTTGCGGATGCAATGAAAGAACTTCCCTTTGCAGAAAATGAATTTGATGTGGCATTTCAGGCGGGTCTGCTTGAGCATTTTGAGCAGGAAGAAAGAATCAACCTGTTGAAAAATTGGGGAAGGAATGTACGTATGGGAGGAAGGATGGTTTCTATTATACCGAATGCTGCCTCTATTGCATACCGAACAGGGAAGGCTATGATGGAGCAAAAGGGAACTTGGCGTTATGGGTTGGAGCTGCCACAGTATAGCTTACAGGGAGAATTTGCGAGCGCCGGTTTCTGCGTGCTTAAAGAGTACACCATAGGAGCAGAACATGCATTAAATTTCTTGCCAGAAAAATTCTGGCTGCGAAAAGCAATGACGCGATGGCTGAAAGAAAATCCAACAGGAGATGATTGCGGGCAGGGATATTTGCTTGTTACAGTCGGCGAAAAAAAATATTGAAAAATCATTTATGAATACGGTGTAGAATATGGCAGAGACAGCGATTAGGATTGAAAATTTAAAAAAGCAGTATAGACTTGGAGCGATTGGAGGGACTACTCTTAATGCAGAACTGCAAAGCTGGTGGGCGAGAAAAAGGGGAAAGGAAGATCCCAATTTAAAGCTGGGGCAGGATTGCAATAAGCAAAATGAAGTTTTTTGGGCGTTGAACGGGATAAATTTGGAGGTGAAAAGAGGAGAAGCTTTGGGAATTATCGGAGCTAACGGCGCCGGAAAATCGACTCTCTTAAAAATATTGTCCAGAGTTACGGCACCTACGGAGGGAACCATAAAGATTAACGGAAGGATATCCAGTATGCTGGAGGTTGGGACGGGCTTTCATCAAGAATTAACCGGGCGTGAGAATATTTATATGAACGGCGCAATTCTCGGCATGAGTAAAAAGGAAATTGACAGAAAAATTGAAGATATTATAGAGTTTTCCGAGTGCAGACAGTTTATTGATACGCCTGTGAAGAGATATTCTTCGGGTATGTATGTCAAATTGGCATTTGCAGTTGCCGCGAATCTAGACTCGGAAATTTTGGTTATGGATGAAGTTTTGGCAGTAGGAGATGTGAAATTTCAGAAAAAATGTCTTGGAAAGATGGGAGACGTTGCCAATCATGAGGGGAAGACTGTCTTATATGTCAGCCACAATATGGGAACTGTAAGAAGTTTATGCAACCGTTGTATTGTACTAAGCCATGGTAAAATGATATATGACGGCGATGCAGAGAGCGCAATACAGGTATATATGGAAAGTAATAAGGCTGAACTGCAGACAAAGTTTGATTTCAAGACACTTAAAAGACCTATTTATGATTTGGGGAAAAAGGTTTTTGTAACGGAAATGGAATTGCTGGATAAAGAAATTGCCAGGTATGACCCGCATGAGAAAATGCATATTAGGATAGCGTGGGAAGCGAAAGAAGATATTGAAAATTTAAAAATGGGGATTTCTGTACATTATATAGACGGTTCTAATGTAGGATTTACTGAATCAAAGGTTTCTTTTTCTGGTGGCAGGGGAGAAACATACAAGACGATACTGGAATATGATTTATCCAATTTGGCAGAGGGCACTTATTATATGTATTTTCATATGTTTGTGCAGGATGATGCGCGGGGAGTGCATGGTTTGGATCAAAGCGGAGGAGTATATTTTGAAATCGATGATTCAGAACAAAACAGGGTTGCATGGCAGCGGC
>CAMWLB010000031.1 GCA_947174985.1 uncultured Lachnospiraceae bacterium
ATTTTCTAAAGAAAAGACCTTATCATAAATAAATTAATTTAAAATTTGCGGAGGTGAAAAAACATGGCAGTAAAAATCAGATTGAGAAGAATGGGACAGAAAAAGGCTCCTTTTTATAGAATCGTCGTTGCAGATTCCCGTTCTCCCAGAGATGGCAGATGTATCGAAGAAATCGGTACCTACGATCCCAGCACAGAGCCGAGCACTTTCAAAATCAATGAAGAGCTGGCAAAGAAATGGCTGGCAAATGGCGCACAGCCTACAGAGGTTGTGGGCAAGCTGTTCAAGATTGCCGGCATTGAAAAATAGTTTCCTGCTAACGATGTGCCTGGAGGTGGATTATGAAGGAATTGGTTGAAGTAATTGCAAAAGCACTTGTCGATAATCCCGATGAAGTGGTGGTAACAGAAAAGACAGAAGGAAAAAATGTCACTGTAGAGCTTCATGTTGCTGCGTCCGATATGGGTAAGGTCATCGGTAAGCAGGGAAGGATTGCAAAGGCAATCCGTTCTGTCGTAAAAGCGGCGTCATCCAAAGAGAATCTGCGGGTGGATGTGGAAATTATCTAGGGAAATGCAAAGAAAATTGTTTCTTTAGAGCAGGTACAAAACCGCGTATGCTGCACTTAGGCAGGGGCGTTTTAGAAACGCCCCTGTTTTTACACATAATGGAAAGGGAAAAAATATGGACGACGTATTGCAGGTAGGAATTATTACCTCTACGCACGGTGTCAGGGGAGAGGTTAAGGTATTTCCCACAACGGACGATACAAAACGGTTTAAGCGCTTAAAGAAGGTGTTTTTGGACACAGGAAAGGAGATGCTGTCCTTGCAGCTTGAGCATGTGAAGTTTTTTAAGAATATGGTCATACTCAAGTTTGAAGGGCTTGATAATGTCGATGACGTGGTAAAATACAGGCAGAAAAGTCTGTATGTGGAGCGAAAGGATGCAGTAAAGCTTCAAAAGGACGAGTATTTTATTGCGGATTTGATTGATATAGAGGTATTTACGGAAGATGGAACCCACCTCGGCAGGCTTACGGATGTCATTACGACGGGAGCTAACGATGTGTATGCTGTTAAGCTGGCAGAGAGCAGCCTTGCCGGTGAAAATGCGGGGAAAGAGATTTTGATTCCTGCTATCAGACAGTGCATTTTAGACGTAGATACGGAAGAGAAAAAAATGACGGTACATTTGCTGGAAGGATTGCTTGACATATGAATTTCCATGTATTGACGCTGTTTCCTGAGATGGTGGCGGCAGGTCTTTCGGAAAGCATCATCGGAAGGGCGGCAGCAAAGGGTATCATCGGTATCAATGCGGTCAATATCCGCGATTTTACCGATGATAAACACAAGAAAACAGACGATTATATTTACGGCGGCGGTGCGGGACTTTTGATGCAGGCGCAGCCGGTTTATGCTGCACATAAAAGCGTACTTGAGAAGATTGGCGGGGGTAAAGTGCGTACCGTCTATCTGACGCCGCAGGGAAAGACATTTCATCAGGGCATGGCGGAGGAATTTGCAAAGGAAGAGGATTTGATTTTCCTCTGCGGACATTATGAAGGCATTGATGAAAGGGTTTTGGAGCGGGTGGTCACGGATTATGTGTCCCTTGGTGATTTTGTACTGACGGGAGGAGAGCTTGCCGCCATGGTGATGATAGATGCCATCGCCAGACTGGTTCCCGATGTGCTTCACAATGACAGTTCAGTTGTGGAAGAAACTTTTTCCGGGTACTTGCTGGAATACCCACAGTACACCAGACCGGAGGTGTGGATGGGGGAACGCGTGCCGGATGCACTTTTATCGGGGAACCATAAAAAAATACGGGAGTGGAGGCAGCAGAAGGCGGAGGAACGGACCCGTCTAAACAGACCGGATCTGTATGCCGCATATGAGAAGCTTATACAGTGCCGCAGGGAACTTTTACGGGACAAGCTGCATCATATGGATATGGCGGAACTGATTTTCAGGGAAAAGGCGGAGCTTCTTTATCATGACAGTGAGGGAACGCTTCTGCGGGACAGGATGAGTGGCTGCTTTATGTTCACTGCAAAGAGCCGTGAGGCAGGCGGGCGGATACTGGATGCATTTTTGCCTTCGGGAAAAGAAATGCCGGAGCTTTGGGCGGTGCATCAGGACTTTTTGGGAGAAGAAATGGCAAGACGGCTGAATATGACGGTTTTTCTGTGCGTCAGACAGGCGGTATATACCCGCAGGGAAGCCCCGCCGTTAAAGGCACAGGATATCAGGCAGCTTTCGGCAGAGCATGCAGAGGTCGTGAGGCATCATTATGCGATGGAGGACGAAGATTATATCCGGGACAGGATTGCCCACGGCGCCATGTATGGCATTTTTGTGGAGAATGAGCTTGCGGGCTTTATCGGGGAACATGCCGAGGGCGGTATGGGGATGCTCACAGTACTACCTGCGTATCGAAGGCGGGGGCTGGCGGCAGCGTTAGAAAGCTTTCTGATTCACAAGACATTGCAGAAAGGGTATACACCTTTCTGTCAGGTGGAGGAAGAAAACGAGGCTTCTTTAAAACTACAGGAGAAGCTTGGACTGTATATAGCACGGGAAAAGGTGTGGTGGTACAAAAAGTCGTATTAAAGCCGAAAAAATATTAGTTGCAAATAGAGCGCTAATATGGTAAAGTATGAATGTTGTGATAACGAGATGGTCCTCTGTTACGAATGTATTAAGAACATCCATTAGAAAAGGAGCAAAAAGATGAACGATATTATCAAGAGCATTGAAGCAGAACAGTTGAAGGAGAACGTAGACCAGTTCAACGTTGGCGATACCGTAAAGGTATACGGCAAGATCAAGGAAGGCAACCGCGAAAGAATTCAGGTATTTGAAGGAATCGTCGTAAAGCGTCAGGGCGGAAGCAGCCGCGAAACCTTTACCGTAAGAAAGACTTCCAATGGCATCGGCGTAGAGAAAACCTGGCCGTTACATTCTCCCAATGTAGAGAAGATAGAGGTAGTAAGGAGAGGTAAGGTAAGACGGGCTAAACTGAACTACTTAAAGGGTCGTGTCGGCAAGAGAGCAAAGGTAAAAGAAGTTATCAGATAATGTATGCATGTGTGAATCACACCTTTTTTGGAATTTCCGGAAAAGGTGTGATTTTTTACTGGCGGATGCCGCTTTCAGGTAGTATAATGAAAAAGAGTACGGTTTTTTTAGGATAAAGGGAACGTGAATGGGAAAGCGACAGAAAGGCTTAAGCTTTTACAAAAAAAAGAAAAAAATAAGCGCTGCGCTGGTAAAAGAAATACTGGTCTGGTGCTTCGGCATTTTTGCTGCCGTTTTTATAGCATTTGTGGTGGTGTATGCCGTTGGCATGTCCACTAGTATGATAGGTGTTTCCATGGAGCCGGAACTGTACAATGGGCAGCGTGTGCTGATTAACCGTTATGCCTATCTCTTAGCCTCCCCCGAGGTGGGAGACGTGGTGGTGTTTCTGCCGAATGGCAACCCCAATTCCCACTATTATATTAAACGTGTGGTAGCGGTGCCCGGTGACACCGTGCAGATTATAGGCGGCAGGTTATATGTCAACGGTGAACAGATTGTTGACGAGCGGTACGACAAGATGGCGGAAGCCGGAATTGCGGAAAACCCGCTTGTGCTCGGCGTAGATGAGTATTTTGTACTTGGTGATAATCGAAACAATTCGGAGGACAGCCGCTCGGCAAATATCGGTCCCGTGCGGGGCAGGGATATTTTGGGACGTGCGTGGTTTCATATGGGAAGTGGTACAGCAGGCATGGGGTTTGTGGAATAACCGCCGAGAGTGTGGGATGATGGCAGAGCGCGTGAAAAAAGAGAGGAACAGAGAAAAGACAGTCATGGATACAAATACGGCAAATGCAAATCTCAACTGGTATCCCGGTCATATGACAAAAGCAAAGCGTATGATGCAGGAGGAGATTAAGCTTGTAGATTTGGTGATAGAGCTGGTGGATGCAAGAGTTCCGCTTTCCAGCAGAAACCCTGACATAGATGAGCTGGGGAAAAATAAATCACGGATTGTGCTTTTAAACAAAGCGGACTTGGCGGACGAAGAGGGCAACCGCAGATGGACGGCATACTTTAAAGAGCAGGGCCTTCATGTGCTGGAGATGAATGCCAGAACGGGCGCCGGCGCAAAGGCAATACAGGGGCTGGTGCAGAGTGCGTGTAAGGAGAAAATCGAACGCGACCGGAAAAGAGGTATCTTAAACAGACCGGTACGCGCCATGGTAGTGGGGATTCCCAATGTCGGTAAGTCCACTTTTATCAATTCTTTTGCAGGAAGGGCTTGTGCCAAAACCGGAAATAAGCCGGGCGTGACGAAGGGAAAGCAGTGGATTCGGTTGAATAAATCGTTGGAGCTTCTGGACACCCCGGGGATTTTGTGGCCGAAGTTTTCGGAGCGTGAGGTTGGGCTTCAGCTGGCATATATCGGCTCCATGAATGATGAGATTATTGTGATACAGGAGCTTGCGCTGGACTTTATCCGTCATATTGCAAAAAGGTATTCGCAGGTGTTTACGGATAGATACGGCATCCTATATCCGGAGGCGCTTTCAGAGGAAAAAGCGGCGTTGTATATTTTAGAAGAGATTGCAAAAAGCAGGAAATGCTATATGAAGGGCGGGGAGGCGGACTATGAGAAGGCGGCTTCCCTGTTGATAGAGGATTTCAGAAGCGGAAGGCTGGGAAGGATTACCTTGGAATTTCCGCAGGATGTCGTTTAAAAGAGGCATAAGCATGCGGCAGGGGAATGCCGGATAGGAAAGGCAGGAGCATACATGAAAAAAAAGAAGTTTCTAAAGGAAATTCTGAGTACAAGCCTTTATCTTTTATTTGTACTGGCGGCAGTGTATATGGTGATTGTATTTGTCGGGCAGAGGACAGTGGTACGCGGATCGTCCATGGAGCCGACACTCAGTGGAACAGATGACAATGACCCGTCAAAGCAAGGAGACAACTTAATTGTAGATAAGCTGACATACCGTTTTCATGATCCCCAAAGGTTTGATATTATTGTGTTTCCCTACAGGTACACCGGTGAATTTTTTATCAAGCGGATTATCGGTCTGCCGGGGGAGACGGTACAAATCGATGAAAACGGCTATATTTACATAAATGGCGAAGTACTGCAGGAGGGCTATGGCAAGGAGGTAATTGCCGACCCGGGCAGGGCGTTGGAGCCGGTGCAGCTTGGCGAGGACGAGTACTTTGTCATGGGTGATAACCGCAACAACAGCAAAGACAGCCGAGACCCCAGCGTGGGGAATATTCGCAGAAGTGAGATTGTTGGCAGGGCGTGGATTCGAATATGGCCGTTCAGCCGTTTTGGGGTATTACAGCATCAATAAGGAGCAAAACAGAAACATGGAAAAGAAAATTTCCGAAATAAAGATACTTTTTCAGGCAGCCGCTGTGGATGAGCTGCCTGAACTTATAGAGGCGTATAAGGTGGATGCGAGAAGTGGCGTGCAGAGCCTGATTGCCGGTGCAAAAAAGAGACAGAAGGCTGTTGCGGATGAAAAAAAACGCTTAGAGGGCATGAAGCGCTATGAATACCAGTATGCGCAGGCTGGGATCATCTGCGGCATCGATGAGGCGGGCAGGGGACCTCTGGCGGGACCGGTGGTGGCAGGAGCCGTGGTACTGCCTAAAGATTGTGATATTTTATATCTAAACGATTCGAAACAGTTATCCGAAAAAAAGAGAGAGGAACTGTATGAGATTATCATGGAAAAGGCATTGGCGGTGGGCGTCGGCTGTGCGTCTCCGGAGCGGATTGACGAAATCAATATTCTGCAGGCGACCTATGAAGCCATGCGCGAGGCGGTGGGCAAGCTCTCGGTAAAACCGGATATTCTTTTAAATGATGCGGTGACGATTCCAGATGTGGATATCAGGCAGGTGCCGATTATCAAAGGCGATGCCAAGAGCGTGTCGATAGCGGCGGCAAGCATTATTGCCAAGGTCACCAGAGACAGACTGATGCGGCAGTACGACAGCCTGTTTCCGAAATACGGCTTTGCGCAGAACAAGGGATATGGCGCTGCTTCGCATATTGATGCACTGAAGAAATACGGTCCCACACCAATTCACCGCAAAAGCTTTATCGGAAATTTTGTAGAGTTGTGATAAGAGGAGGGAAGTGAATGAAGCTTTCCGAAATATTTTCGGCGACATTTAAACCGGTAGACAACAAGAAAGAAAAAGTACAGGCAGAAAAGGCGTCGGGCAGCGGCGAGCGTATAAACAGACAGATAAAGGCACTGACGCCGGGCAGGCTTCTGCAGGGCGAGGTGGTTGGCAGAAATGGCAAAGAGGTGCAGATTAAGCTGTCGGATGACATGGTAATCAGCGCAAGGCTGGACAGGGATGTCAATGTGGAGGACGGGAAGGTGCTGACCTTCGAAGTAAAGAACAATGGCAGCAGCCTTTCCTTAAGCCCATTGTTTGCCAATACGGCAAACACAGACAATGTCTTTAAGGCACTGCAGATGGCGGGGCTTCCTATCAACAGTGAGACGGTGTCCATGACGGAGGCAATGATGCAGCAGGGCATGAGTGTGGACAGCAACACGCTGCAGGGCATGTTCAGGGAAGTGTCGGCGCATCCGGAGGCGGCAGCGGCAGATGTTGTGCAGCTTCGCGGCCTTGGGATAGAAGTGACCGAAGAAAATCTGCAGCAGCTTCAAAGCTACAAGGAACTGACGCATGAGCTGGTAAGAGGGATGACAGATGTGCTAAAAGAGCTTCCGGCGGCATTTAACGAGCTTTATGCGCAGGCGCCGGATAAAGCGGTGCAGATGTATCAGGCGATATTGAAAAGTCTGCTGCCGGATATTGCCGTAGATGGTCAGGCCCTTTCAGGGCAGCCGATTGCAGCAGATATGGAGCAGGAAGGTTTTGCAGGTGTTTTTGCCGAGGGAGTCGTAAAACTGATAAGCGAAGAGAATGCGGAAGCTGTTTTGGAAAACGCAAATCCTGCAGAAGAAATATTTTCCGGCGAGGAAGAGCAGCCCCTGTTACAGAAAGAGGGAGATACCTTGCAGGAACGCTTAAGTCCGCAGGAGTTAAAAAGCTTTGCAAAGCAGCTTGCAGCGCTGCCGCAGGAAGCGTATCCGGGGCTGGAAGACTTGGCACAGGAGGTAGAGCGGGGAACGGCGGACACAACAAAGGTTCTGCATGCGCTCTCCGACATGCATCCGTCCGCGGGCAGCGAAGCCCATGCTGCGCTGGCAGAAATATTTAAGGGTGACGCGTACCAGAAGCTGCTTTTGGGAGAAGCGCTGAAGCAGTGGACGATGAAACCGGAGCAGGTGACGGGAAGCAGGGAGGTAGAAGAGGTATACAGAAAACTGGAAAAGGGGCTTTCCGGCATCCGGGAAGCACTGTCAGAAAACGGTGCGGCGCAGAGCAGTGCCATGCGAAGTGCGGCAAACTTAAGTCAGAATGTGGACTTTATGAATCAGGTAAACCAGATGTATACTTATGTGCAGATTCCCTTAAAAATGCATAACGGGCATGCGAATGGAGAATTGTATGTGTATACCAATAAACGCTCTCTGGCAAACCGTGACGGCGCGGTGAGTGCGCTTCTGCATCTGGATATGGAAAACTTAGGTCCGGTGGACGTCTATGTTGCCATGCAGCAGGGCAGGGTCAATACGCGTTTTACGCTGAGGGACGATGAAATGCTGGACTTTCTGCAGGAGCATATCCATATTCTGAATGAACGGCTGGAAAAGAAGGGCTATACCATGAATGTGGAAATGTCGGTGCGGGAAGAAAACAGTCAGGAGGAGAATCCCATAGAGCGTATTTTGCACGCAGACAAGAAGACGGCGGCATCATCCCAGTATGCTTTTGACGTCAGGGCTTAGAAGGTGAGGCAGAATGGAAGAGAAGAAAAAAGTAAAACAAGCGATTGCGCTGGAGTACAATCCGGATGAAGAGGCGCCCAAGGTCATAGCGACAGGACGCGGCGCGCTGGCGGAGCGGATTATTGAGAAGGCAAAAGAGTCGGATGTTCCAGTCCATAGGGACGATAAGCTGGCGGATACGCTTTCCCGACTGGAGATCGGCGATATGATTCCGCCGGAGCTTTACGAGGTAGTGGCGGAAATACTGGTGTTTGTAGATTCCATGGATAAGATAAGAAGTAAAATGAAAAAATAGGGAATTGTGCAATTTGGTTTGCCGAAATCGTGATTCGCAATTACCCTAAAATAAAAAGTAGAGAAGAGGAATGGACTGATGAAGAAAAAGAGTGTAAAAAAATGGATTGGCGCGGCGGCAGGGCTTCTGTGTATTGCTTTATTTGGAGGCTGCGGCAAGGAAGCGGACACAAATAAGACCACGGGAAAGGAAGATTCTGAAGAGGTCTTGCAGGAGCAGGAGAGTACGGAGCCTGAGGAGGAATTGCTTTCCGGCAAACACCATGTCAATATCTACATCAAGGACATGGGTGTGATTGCAGTAGAACTTGATGCGGACAGCGCGCCTATAACGGTGACAAATTTTATAAAGCTTGCAAATGATGGCTTCTATGACGGGCTGACGTTCCACAGGATTATAGATGGTTTTATGATGCAGGGTGGAGACCCGCGGGGCGACGGCACAGGCGGCTCTGAAAACAGCATAAAGGGTGAATTTTCAAACAACGGTATAGAGAACCCGCTTTCCCATACGAGGGGAGCCATATCCATGGCGCGTTCCAAGATGCCTGACAGTGCGCGTTCCCAGTTCTTTATTGTGCATGAGGACAGTACTTTCTTAGATGGGGATTATGCAGCATTTGGCTATGTGACGGACGGGATGGACATTGTGGACGATATCTGTGAAAATACGACAGGACAGGATGAAAACGGCATTGTACCCGTGGAAAACCGTCCTGTGATTGAAAAGATAGAAGTGATTGATTAGGGAAGGAATGGAATGGAAAACGACAGAAGATTTGCTTTATTGATAGATGCGGACAACATATCGCCTAAATACATCGATATTATTTTGACAGAGACGGTCAATTACGGGATTGCCAGTGTCAGAAGGATTTATGGGGACTGGACAAACAATTCCAAGCAGTCGTGGAAGGACTGTCTTTTGCGAAATTCCCTGACGCCCGTACAGCAGTACAGCTATACCACGGGGAAGAATTCTTCTGACTCCGCTATGATTATCGATGCCATGGATATTTTGTATGGCAATCACGTGGACGGATTTATCATTGCGACTTCCGACAGCGATTTTACCACGCTGGCAAGAAGGCTAAGGGAGGACGGCAAGATGGTAATCGGCATGGGGGAAAGCAAGACGCCCATGGCGTTTATCAAAGCATGTGAGCAGTTTAAGACGCTGGATGTTTTATATGAAAGCTATAAGGGCGAGCTTGATTTGGAGGAAGGCGCAGGCGCGGCGGAAATCAAGTCCCAGGACAGTGCGAAGGCACGCGAGGGCGCGCCTGAGGCAAAGCCGATTACAAGCTTGAAGGTAATTCAAAAAGCGGTGAAGGAAATTATCGAGGAGCAGTCGGAGGAGGGAGGCTGGATGCAGCTCAGCAGGCTTTCCACCTCACTGCAGAAACGGTATCCTGATTTTGACTGTCGTGTCTATAAATTTTCCAAGTTCAGCAAGATGGTGGAGTCCTTTCCCGAAATTCAGCTTTTGCGTAAGGGAAACGATTGGATGGTAGGGACGCAGGATACATCCGCCAGCTTAGAGACGATACAAAAGGCAGTATTAGATATTCTTGCGAAGCAGCCTGCAGACCACGAGTGGGTAGGTCTGGGCGAGCTGGGGAGCATACTGAAGAAAAGATATCCGGACTTTGACTGCAAAGCCTATGGCTTTTCACAGCTCAGCAAGATGCTGAAGTCCTTTCCCGGGATTGAACTGTCGGGAAAGAGCGAGGTGCGGAAAAAAAATAGAAAAGTGGTCTGACGGCAATCAAAAACTCCGGAGATTTCCGGAGTTTTTTGCTGTGTTTTTAGTGAAAGGGCATACGCATGTTGTAGGCTTCCAGTATGCCGTGTATTTTTTCCGTGGTCGCCATGGCGTTGGCTAACGACACGTCATGGTTCATAAAGTCGATAATGGATGCAGTAAATTTGCTCATATCCGCTTCCACGAAATAGGGTCTTTGGGAAATTTCGGGCGGCAGATAAGTCAGGTTGGTGGTGATAACCTTGTCAAAGTAGCATTTTTCATATGCTTCATCAAATGATTTCAGCCCGTTTGTGAACAGCCCGAAGGTACAGCAGATAAAGACACGTCTCGCATGCATTTCCTTTAACTGCTTTGCAGTGTCTAACATGCTCTCGCCGGAGGATATCATATCGTCGATAATGATGACATCCTTGTCCTCAATTTTATCACCGAGGAATTCGTGCGCCACGATAGGGTTTTTACCGTTCACCACGGTGGAATAGTCGCGGCCCTTGTAGAACATGCCGGTGTCCACGCCCAAAACCGTGGCAAAATAGATGGCACGGTCCAAAGCACCCTCATCAGGGCTGATGTCAACGAGATGCTCCTTGTCCACTATCAAGTCTTCCTCGGCGGACAAAAGCGCGCGGATAAACTGGTAGGGCGGCGTAAAATTGTCAAAGCCGTTTAGCGGCGTTGCATTCTGTACCCTGGGGTCATGCGCATCGAAGGTGATGAGATTGGAAACGCCCATGGCGCTCAATTCCTCCAGCGCAAATGCACAGTCCAAGGATTCCCTGCCGTTCCGCTTGTGCTGCCTGCCTTCGTAGAGAAAAGGCATGATAACGTTGATGCGATGTGCCTTGCCGTTACAGGCGGCAATCACGCGTTTTAAGTCCTGATAATGGTCGTCCGGCGACATATGGTTGGTATAGCCGTATACATTATATGTAATACTGTGGTTGCAGACATCTGTGATGATGAAAAGGTCTTTGCCGCGGATAGATTCGTGGAAGACGGCTTTTGCCTCGCCGCTTCCAAAGCGGGGACAATCAAAATCTGTCAGATAGCTGTTTTCAATATAGCCGTGAAAAGCGGGGTCGTTTTTCACCTTGTTGTTGACGCTTTTACGGAAGCTCACAAGATAGTCGTCTATCCTGCGTGCTAGATTTTTAGCAGAGGGCAGCGCGACAAGCTTTAAGGGCGCTACCGGCATAGTGTGTTCCAGTTCATGTAAATCAGGCATATTTTCCTCCGTATTGTAGGTTGTACTAACAATTAATTTATATCATTATGCTAGTGACACGTCAAGAAATTTCTAGTAGAATAGATACATAAAGAGAAATCGGAGAAAGCAGATGGAAAAGAAAAAGGGACATGTGATAAAGCAGGTGGAGCGGGGAAGCATCGCGGAAGAAATGGGATTGGAGCCCGGAGATATCATACTGGCGGTGGACGGCACCGAGATAGAAGATATTTTTGATTATCAATTTTTAATTCAGGATACGTATCTGGAGGTACTTGTCCGGACAAAGGACGGAGAAGAATGTATTCTGGAAATCGACAAGGAATTTGACGAGGATTTGGGGATTGTATTTGAAAATGGTCTGATGGATGAGTACCGCCACTGTCACAACAGGTGTATCTTCTGCTTTATCGATCAGATGCCAAAGGGGATGCGGGAAACGCTCTACTTTAAAGACGACGATTCCAGGCTTTCTTTTTTACAGGGAAATTATGTTACGCTGACCAATATGTCAGACCATGACATTGACAGGATTATCCGGTACCGCCTGGCACCGATTAATATTTCCTTTCATACCATGAATTCGGAGCTTCGCTGCAAGATGCTGAACAACCGCTTTGCGGGTGATGCACTGAAAAAGGTGGACAGGCTTTATGAGGCGGAGATCGCCATGAACGGGCAGATTGTGCTGTGCAAGGGCATAAACGACGGTGCGGAGCTTGCTTACAGCATAGAAAAGCTGACTGCTTATCTGCCTCATCTGGAGAGCGTGTCCGTGGTGCCGGTGGGTTTGTCCAAATACCGGGACGGGCTGTTTCCACTTAAGCCTTTTGAGCGGGAGGACGCGGAGGCGGTTATCGATTTGATTGAGGCATGGCAGAAAAAGTTGTATAAAGAGTATGATACCCACTTTATACATGCCAGCGACGAATGGTATATTCTTGCCGGACGCGAGCTGCCGGAGGAGGAGCGCTACGATGGCTATCTTCAGCTTGAAAACGGCGTCGGGATGCTCAGGCTGTTGTTAAATGAGTTTGAAGACTCCATGAAGGAGCTTTCTGCAAAAAGAAGCCTGCCGGATGAAAAGCTGTCGGGGACGGTGTCCATGGCGACGGGAAAACTGGCATATCCATATATTCGCAGGATGGCGGACAGCATGGAAGCTGCCTTTCCCAATATCCGCATACTGGTCTATGAAATCCGAAACGACTTTTTCGGAGAGCAGATTACGGTGTCGGGGCTGCTCACGGGGCAGGACATTGCCGCACAGCTTGCGGGCAGGGAATTGGGAAAGCGGCTTCTGCTTCCGCAGAATGTGCTTCGCAGCGGTGAGGATGTTTTTTTGGACGATATGCGCCTTTCTGAACTGGAAGGGACTTTACAAGTAAAGGCAGATATTGTAAAATCAAGGGGTTGTGACTTTGTGGACAGTATTCTTAGGGTATTTGAGGAGGTGCGCTGATGGGAAGCAGAAAATCGAGACCGATTGTGGCGGTGGTAGGAAGGCCAAATGTAGGCAAATCTACTTTGTTTAATGCGCTTGCAGGAGAAAAGATTTCCATTGTGAAAGACACGCCGGGCATTACCAGAGACAGAATATATGCGGACGTTTCATGGCTCGACAAAGCGTTTACCCTGATTGATACCGGCGGTATTGAGCCGGACAGCCGCGACATTATTTTGTCCCAGATGCGCGAGCAGGCGCAGATGGCGATTAACACGGCGGACGTGATTATTTTTATGGTAGATGTGCGGCAGGGGCTGGTGGACGCCGATGCAAAGGTTGCAGATATGCTGCGCCGTTCCCATAAGCCGGTGGTGCTGGTAGTCAATAAAGTGGACAGTTTTGAAAAGTATGGAAACGATGTCTATGAATTTTATAATTTGGGCATAGGAGAGCCCTATCCCATATCCTCCGCCAACAAGCTTGGGCTGGGAGAAATGCTGGATGTGGTAATATCTCATTTTCCGGAAAATACGGCCGACGAGGAAGAGGACGACCGTATACGAGTTGCCATTGTAGGAAAGCCGAATGTGGGCAAATCCTCCATTATCAATAAGCTGTTAGGAGAAAACAGGCTGATTGTCTCGGACATAGCAGGCACCACAAGGGACGCTGTTGACACGGAGGTAACGTATCAGGGCAGAGAGTATATCTTTATCGATACGGCGGGAATCCGGCGGAAAAATAAAGTTAAAGAAGATTTGGAGCACTATATGATTATCCGCACCGTAGGCGCTGTAGAGCGGGCGGATGTGGTGGTGTTAGTCATTGATGCGGCGGAAGGCGTGACGGAACAGGACGCCAAGATTGCAGGTATTGCCCACGACAGGGGAAAAGCCGTCATCATTGCGGTCAACAAATGGGACGCCATAGAAAAAGACGACAAGACTATTTACCGGTTTACGGAGCGGGTGAGAAATGTCCTTTCCTTTATGCAGTATGCCGAGATTATTTTTATCTCTGCAAAGACGGGGCAGAGGCTGCCAAAACTGTATGAAACCATCGATATGGTGAGCGAAAACCATGCCATGCGTGTGCAGACGGGCGTGCTCAATGAAATTATGGCCGAAGCAGTAGCCATGCAGCAGCCGCCTTCCGACAAGGGTAAGCGCCTGCGCCTCTACTATATCACCCAGGCTTCCGTAAAGCCGCCTACCTTTGTCATTTTTGTAAATGACAAGGAATTGATGCATTTTTCCTACACGCGGTATATTGAAAATCAAATCAGACAGACCTTTGGTTTTAGGGGAACCCCCCTTAGGTTTATTATCAGGGAGAGGAAGGACAAGGATAGATGATACTGGAAAGAGTGATTTGTTTGGTAGTTGGCTATGTATTCGGACTGTTTCAGACGGCCTACTTTTATGGCAAAGCGCACGGCATCGATATCAGGCAGCATGGAAGCGGCAACTCCGGCACGACGAACGCGCTCAGGGTGCTTGGCACAAAGGCGGGACTGATTGTGTTTGCAGGAGACTGCTTAAAATGTGTGATAGCCATTGTGCTCACAAAACTGGTGTTTGGAACGAGCCACACAGAGGTTGTATATCTGCTTGCCATATACACGGCGGCGGGCGTGATTCTGGGGCACAATTTTCCTTTCTATATGAGCTTTAAGGGAGGAAAGGGCATTGCTGCGACGGCGGGACTGGTGCTTGCTTTTCACCCCTATTTTATTCCAATGGGCGTTATTCTCTTTTTCGGCGCTTTTCTGACGACACATTACGTATCGCTGGGTTCCTTACTGGTCTATGCAGGGCTGCTTATCGAGATGATTGTCTGTGGACAGCTTGGTGTGTTTACAGGCATGACGCAGGGGCAGTTGATAGAACTGTATATTGTGACACTTATCTTGACGGTTATGGCGTTCTGGAAGCACAGGGCCAATATTGTGCGGTTGATAAAGGGTGAAGAGAGAAAAACGTATCTGTTCAAGAAAAATAAGCTGGAAGACGGAAGCGGGCATGAGACGGACACAACGGAAAAATAACGAACGGGTTTGAAAAACAGGCTGTGTGACAGCAGAATCGAGGCATGTATGGCAAAGGTTGGTATCATAGGAGCGGGAAGCTGGGGAACGGCTCTGGCTGTGTTATTACATAAGAACGGGCATGAGGTAATTGTCTGGTCCAAATTAAAAGAAGAGATTGTCATGCTGCAGGAGCAGCATGAGCATAAGGATAAACTGCCGGGCGTGAAACTGCCTGAGGATATGCTGTTTACGACAGAGATAGGGGAAGCGGTTGCAGGAAAGGATGTGCTGGTGCTGGCAGTACCCTCACCTTTTACCAGAAGCACGGCAAAGCTACTGAAGGACGTGGTAAAGGAAGGGCAGATTATTGTGAATGTGGCAAAGGGCATAGAGGAGGAAACCTTGATGACTTTGTCTGAAATTATTGAGGAAGAGGTGCCGCAGGCGGTCGTTGCGGTGCTTTCCGGACCATCCCACGCTGAAGAGGTGGGAAAAGGGATTCCGACCACGATTGTAGTCGGGGCGAAGAAAAAAGCGACAGCGGAATATCTGCAGAATCTGTTTATGAGCGATGTGTTCCGTGTCTACACCAGTCCGGACATATTAGGCATCGAGCTGGGCGGCTCCCTGAAAAACGTGGTAGCGCTTGCCGCCGGCATTGCAGACGGCTTGGGCTATGGGGACAACACAAAGGCAGCGCTGATTACCAGAGGCATCACCGAGATTGCCAGACTTGGCACCGCCATGGGCGCTAAGTTTGAAACCTTCTGCGGGCTGACCGGTATCGGCGATTTGATTGTAACCTGTGCCTCCATGCATTCCCGGAACCGCAGGGCGGGTATCCTGATGGGGCAGGGCAAAACCATGCAGGAGGCAATGGACGAGGTAAAGATGGTGGTGGAGGGCGTATACTCCGCAAAAGCAGCCATGGGACTTGCCGAAAAATACAATGTCCAGCTCCCCATCATTGAGCAGGTCAATGAGGTGCTCTTTGCAGGAAAGAGTGCGGCTGAGGCAGTGAAGGATTTGATGCTGCGGGATAGGAAACTGGAGATTTCCGCTGCACAGTGGGAAGCGTAAAGGCTGGTAAAAATATTTACGAAATTGTTGGAAAACCGGTATGAAAAGATTACTGATAACAGGGGCTTCAGGATTTCTCGGCAGCAGGATTGCAGAATTTTACAAAGGGAAATATGAGATTGATACACCGACACACCGTGAAATGGATATTACGGACGAAGAAAATGTGGCTTGCAGGATAGCAGACTTAAGCCCTGATGTCATAGTCCATTGTGCGGCAGTTTCAGATACGGGAAGATGTGAAAGAGAGCCGGAAACATCATGGAAAATAAATGTGGAAGGCAGTGTAAATATCGCAAAAGCAGCAAAACAAAATCAGGCAAAATGTCTGATTTGCAGCTCTGACCAGGTCTATTTTGGAAGCAGTTTGGACGGACCGCATAACGAGTGTGAGGAAAGTACGCCGTGTCATTTATATGGAAGACAAAAGCGCGAGGCTGAGGAAGCGTGTCTTTCAGTCAATTCGGATTGTGTATTGCTGCGGCTGTCATGGATGTATGACATTCGGACTGTGAATAATGGGGAGCATAGTGATTTTTTTCGGACATTTCTAGCGAAATTAGAGTCGCCGGAACTATTGCGATTTCCCGTACATGATGTGCGCGGCATATCGGATGTCAATGTTGTCATCAAAAATCTGGAGAAGGTGTTTGAACTGAAGGGCGGAATCTATAATTTTGGTTCCCCAAATGAGAAAAATGTATATGAAACTATGCTTGGGATTTTCAAGAAGTTTGGATGGGATATAAACCGTCTGCAAAAGGACGAAAAAGCATTTTTGCAGAATCCAAGGAATATCAGTATGCGTCAGGAGAAAATAAACAGTAAGAATATTGTTTTTCCGGAGACGGCAGACTCTTTGGCAGATAATATAAGTCAGGCATTGGCTATGAAAAGAAAAGAAGAATGACCGGAGGTCATTCTTCCTTTCTTTTCAGCGTGCGTCAAAGAGGTCAATGAAACTG
>CAMWLB010000032.1 GCA_947174985.1 uncultured Lachnospiraceae bacterium
TTATGAGACTATTTATATGCTGGATTTGAGATATTACAAGGCACCGTTGTTTTCTCTGCTGGAGGAATACGGTGCAGAAGGAAATATGGATATTCTGGTGCTGTATAATGTGATTCATTTTATAGAAGAATTCCAATACTATTAAAAATGACATAAAAGGAGCCCACACCATCTTGATGTGAGCTCCTGATTTATAAAAGTGTTTTAGGGGTGCATGACCATGAAGTTACTTTTAAGCCTGTGAAGTTCCCTCTGCCTCGTCCTTAAAAGCAGCTTTTGCCGCGCCGCTGGAGGTTTTGTTCATCAGTCCGGTTGCCGCGCCTGCGCCTAAGAAACCGGAAAGAACTGCGTTCAAATCTACACCAGTGGATTCCTTTAAGCCGTCTGTCACCTGATTTAAGGTGTTCATAACATCCTTCATCAGCTTGGTAGAATTGCCATCACCGTACATGGTAATCTTGTCAACTTTTGCAAGAGGTTCGGCAGCGTTTCTTACCACATCGGGCAGAGCCTTGAAGTACATTTCAAGTACGGCAGCCTCGCCCATCTTCGCCATAGCTTCCGCTTTCTTCTCAATACCTTCCGCCTCGGCAACTGCTTTTGCCTGAATTGCCTCTGCCTCTGCAAGTCCTTTGATACGGATACCTTCTGCTTCCTGTTCCTTTGCATATTTCTCAGCTTCTGCCTGTATCTTTAAGGCTTCCGCCTGCTGGGACAGCTCATATTTCTTTGCTTCTGCTTCACGCTGGCGCTGGTAAAGCTGTGCGTCCGCCTGCTGCTGTTTTGCAAACTTCTCAGCTTCCGCTTTCTTCTTAACCTGTGCGTCAAGCGCCTGCTCCATAACCTCGGCTTCCTTTTGCTTTAAGAGAATCTCCTTCTCCTGCTTTGCAATGTTGGCGTTGGCAGTTGTGATTTCAATCGTCTTACGCTGCTCTTCCTGCTGAATCTGATAAGCGGCGTCGGCTTCTGCCTTCTTGGCATCGGAAACACGCTTTAATTCCGCCTGCGTAATGGCAAGCTCGTTGTTTTTCTGGGCGATATCCGTCTGTGCGGCAATCTGCGCTTCGTTGGCTTCACGCTGTGCGTTTGCCTGTGCCTTTGCAATTTCCTTTTCGCTTTCTGCTCTGGAAATTGCGGCATTTTTCTGAATCTTTACAATATTGTCAACACCGAGGTTTTCGATAACGCCGTTGGAGTCCACAAAGTTCTGCACGTTGAAGCTTACAATGTCAAGACCCATGGCAGCCAGGTCAGGCTCTGCGTTTTCCTTTACAAGGGAGGCAAATTTCTGACGGTCGCTGACCATTTCCTCTAAGTTCATCTTACCTACGATTTCACGCATATTACCTTCCAGTACTTCTCTGGCAACCTGTGCGATATAATCGGTTTTTCTGTTCAAGAAGTTTTGTGCAGCAAGACTTAAATTTTCAGGTATAACACTGATTTTGACATTGACTGCGGCGTCTACCCGAATATTGATGTAGTCGGCGGTAGGAACAGCGCTTGAAGTCTTTACGTCAATGGGAATCAACTGTAGGTTCAATTCATCCTTTTTCTCTAAAAAAGGAATCTTGATGCCTGCCCGTCCGATTAAAATCTTGGGGCGCTTGCGCAGACCGGAAATGATATAAGCGGTATCCGGCGATGCCTTGACATATCCTGTAATCAGGATAATCAGAATGAAAATAACGGCAGCGGCAATAGGAACAACTTTGAATAAGATGTCGTACATATATGTATCTCCTTCTCTCTTTGTGGGGATATCCCCAATCTGATACTACTATTTTATCATATTTTGCAAAAATGTATAGTAGAAGAAGCACATATTAACAGGGATATTGTGGTAGAAAAAGCACTATTATTTGTCAGTTCGCCGGCTTTGTGTTATGATGTAGCTGTTTGGTAGAAATGGCGGCATTTGCGGGAGGAAATTTATGTTTACGGACATAGAGCTTTTACAATTAAAAAACGCTGTCAGCCGTATCCTGCACGTGCCCGGAAATTATATGGGCGGTGTGCTTGAGATGGCGATAGTGGCTGATTATAATCTGCCGGTGGGTATCTTGCGTGAAGAGTGCCGTCAGATTGCAGATATGCTAAAAAAACAGAACGAGACCTTTCGCAATGTACGGCTCAATTTGATAAGATGGATTTCGGATGCACAAATTGAAAAAGAAGTGATACCTTTGTCATTTCTACTGGCGGGACGGGCTTTTGCGGATGAAGCGACTGTGGAAAAGACGATAAAAACGCTGGACGAGCTTTTTCGGCAGTTAAAGCTGTTTTACGCACGTTCCAAAGTGATTTTGGTTTTGACGGATGGCAGTTACCGCACCGAGAATAAAAATGCGGTTAAAGAGTACCTGCAGCCTTTTCTGGCAAGAAAGCTTCTGCTGCTGCAGAAGGGGGAGCAGATTCCCGGTATCAGGCTGTTTATGGCCTAAAAGAGCCAGGTCGCATGCAGGTCTGACTATGGAGGGAAGAAAAAGTGGACAAAAAAATAAAAGCAGTTGTATTTGACATGGACGGTGTTCTGTTTGACACGGAAAAGCTTTTTCTGGACACTTATAAAGAGGTGGCGGGCGAGAAGGGCATGCCGTATATTGAGAAGGCTGTGATGGGTTGCATCGGGCTGAATATCAGGGACACAGAGGCGCTTTTTAAACAGGAATACGGTGAGGATTTTCCTTTTGAAGAATACCATGCAATGTGTACAGAGCGCGCCCGCAGGAAGATAGCGGAGCAGGGGCTGCCCATGAAGCGGGGAGTCTGCGAGCTGTTGGCATACTTGAAAGAGGAAGGTTACCGGATTGCGCTTGCTTCCTCCACAAGCAGGCGTGGTGTTCTGGGGCATCTCGACCGTGCGGGAATTACGTCATTTTTCGAGGTCATCATAGGCGGAGATATGATAGAGCACGGAAAGCCGGAGCCTGATATTTATCTGCGCGCCTGTGAGGAGTTGGGAATAAATCCGGCAGATACGCTTGCAATCGAGGACTCTCCAAATGGAATCCGTTCTGCCCATGCGGCGGGGTTAAAGCCCATTATGGTGCCGGATCTGATTGCACCGACGCCGGAAATAGAGCGCCTGCTGTATGCAAAATGTGAAAGTCTGGAAGATGTAAAAGAAATGCTTGTAAAGCAGAAGTAATCAGCCGTCTGTACGGCAGAATGAGAGGAAATATGGCTACACTGGGAATTCCACAGAATACAATTTCAATCCTGCAAAAGTATCAGTTCGTGTTTCAAAAAAAGTACGGGCAGAATTTTTTGGTGGATACACATGTACTGGAGAAAATCATGGATGCGGCTGAAATTACGAAGGAGGACTGTGTTGTAGAAATCGGTCCGGGGATTGGCACCATGACCCAGTATCTGGCAGAGCGCGCGGGGGCGGTAGTGGCGGTGGAGATTGACAAAAAGCTGATACCGATTCTGGAGGAAACCCTTGCAGCATACGACAATGTCACCGTTCGGAACGAGGATATTATAAAAGTAGATTTGAACCGCATTGTAGAGGAAAAAAATGGAGGAAGACCGGTCAAGGTGGTGGCAAATCTTCCCTATTATATTACAACGCCGATTATTATGAGCCTTTTTGAAAATCGTGTACCCTTAAAAAGCGTGACGGTGATGGTGCAGAAGGAAGTGGCGGAGCGTATGCAGGCGGGCCCGGGAACCAAGAATTACGGCGCACTGTCTCTTGCGGTGCAGTACTACGCAAAGCCGGAAATGGTGGCAAATGTGCCGCCAAACTGCTTTATTCCGAGGCCAAATGTGGGAAGCGCAGTTATCAGGCTGACGCGGTATGAAGAATATCCGATTGCGGTAAAGGACGAAAATCTTTTGTTTGCCTTGATTCGTGCATCCTTTAACCAACGCCGAAAAACGCTTGCAAACAGTCTCTCCAATGCCGGAAATCTGTCTCTTTCAAGGGAACAGGTGGCGGCGGCACTTGAAAAAATGCAGCTTTCTCCCACTGTGCGGGGGGAGGCGCTGACACTGGCGCAGTTTGCAGAACTGGCTGACCTGCTTTGCGCATAAGAAAATAGATTTAGAAAATTATAGTCATTGACAGCGAAAAATTGCGAGATTATAATAGAAGAGATATATTGATTTAATATCATATAAGCATTGAGGAGGATAAAAATGAAACGTATCAGTAAAATTGTAACAATGTTGTTGGCATGTATTATGCTGTTTTCCTTAGTTGGCTGTGGAAAAGCCGATACCGGAAAAGCTCTTTACGGCACATGGTCTATGGATGTTGATCTTTCCGAAGAACTGAACAGGCAGATGGGTGATGAGTTTGCAGGCTTTGAAGGCAAGCTGGTTATCACATTGAAGTTTGATTTCAACGAAGACGGCAGCTTTAAGATGTATGCAGACAAAGAGGCTCTGAAAGAAAGCTTTGCAGGCTGGATGGATTCTTTTGTTGTATTTAGTTTAGATGTCATGTATGCACAGTTTGAGGATATGGGACTTTCCAGAGATGAGGCTGATGAGCTTGTACAGTCTTCGTATAATTGTACCATGGAAGAGTATATCCGAGACATGATGGACAACTCTGTAGATATTGATGCAATGGCTGACGAGATGGAGACAAAGGGTATCTGGGAAGCAAAGGGTGACAAGCTTTATATGTCTGAAGGCAGCAAGATTGATGTAAACAGCTTTGATATCTTTGAAGTTTCCGGCGATACTCTCACATTGAGCCTTCCTGAGGGAGCAACCGACGACAGCGATATCCCGGGACTTTCCTATCCGTATAGCCTTCACAAAGTAAAATAAGAAGTGAAAGTGTAAGAGGTAGATGAATGTTTTGTCCGAATTGTGGAAAACAAATTAGTGATAACTCTAAATTTTGCGGGTTTTGCGGCGCGGTAATGACACCGCCCGCAGCACCCGTAGTGGAACAGCCTGTGGCGGCACCTGTAGAGGCAGCGCCTGTAGCAGAGCAGCCGGTGGAGCCGGTACCTGTGGAGGCAGCACCAATACCCGTAGTGGAACAGCCCGTGGCGGTACCTGTAGAGGCAGCGCCGGTACCCGTAGTGGAACAGCCTGTGGCGGCGCCTGTAGAGGCAGCGCCCGTAGTGGAGCAGCCTGTGGCGGCACCCATAACGGAGCAGCCGACAATGGCAGTGCCCATGCCGCAGTCTGCAGCACCTAACTATCAGCAGCCGGCAGCGCCTATGCAGTCACAGCCGCAGCAGATGTATCAACAGCCTGTGTATCAGCAGCCCATGGCGGCACCTATGCAGCAACCGCCCCAGGGCAATATGTCACCCTTTTCTCCGGTGCCCCCGGCAGAGGAAAAGAAGAAGAAAAAGGGAAAAGCAGGTCTGATTGTTGCGATTGTAGTGTTGCTTCTCGTCCTTGCAGGCGGTGGAGTATTCGTCTTTATGCGTATGAACAGCCCTGCTAAGAAGATAGCGGCAGCATTTGCGGCGAATGATATCGATACCGTAATGGAACTGTATGAAAAGGTGGGAGACAAAGAAATGGATGAAGTTGTCTCTCAGGCACGTGAGTATGCTGAAAAGCTCACAGAGGGCTATCTGGACGGAACAGGCGAACAGGATTATAAGACGGTTAGCGATACTTTGAGCAAGCTGTACGGCAGTGTTCTGAACGGTGACAGTAAGCTGGCGGAATGGATTTATACGGTTGAGGTTGTTGATGGTTCCCGCTCTGCTTTCAAACTGGCAGAAAGCTACAAGGAAGCAGAAAACTATGTAGAAGCTCTCAATGAATATGCAAAAGTTATCAAGGAAGACGAGTTAAACTATGCGCAGGCACAGCAGGCGATAGAAGAAACAAAGAATCTTTACCGTGAAGCAGCAATAAAAGAAGCAAAGGTCTATGAAGAAAGCGGAAATTATGAAGAAGCACGTGATGTTTATGAGGAAGCGCTGACCGTTTTGGAAGGCGATACACAGATTCTCAGTGCGATTGATGATTTAGAGGCGGCCGTAGTGCAGCAGGCTTTTGTGGAAGCTTTAGAAGAGGCTGACATGGCGGTAAATGAAGGACGTTACAGTGATGCGATAGGCATTATCAATGATGCAATGGAAATAGAGGGCATCTCCAGTGCACAGCAGCAGGCGTTGACAGATAAGCTGTCGGAGATTACTGCTGAAATGTATGTGGATGGCACAATCCTTGGTATATGGAGAATGGAATGCGACTTTTCCGAAGCGATTACTGCTGAAATGGGACCTGAATTTGAAGATTTTGATGCGCCGTTTATTGTGAACATCATGTTTGGGTTCTATGAGGATGGTACCTTCAAAATGTATGTGGACGAAGAAAGTTTCAGAGAAAACTTTAGCGACTGGCTCGATGAATTGCTTATCTATGCGGCAGATATCGTGTACGATATGTTTGGGGAGATGGGGCTTTCCAAGAAAGATGCAGATGATATGGTTCAGGAATTGTACGGTATGACCATGGAAGAGTATCTGAAAGAATCCATGATGTCAGAGATGGATGTGGAGAAACTGATAGAGGAAACTCTGGAAAGCGCGGAGACAAATGGTATTTTTAGGGTAGAAGAAGACCGTTTGTATATGGGTGAAGAAGAAATTAATGAGAATCAGTACGACCTTTTCCATTTTGAAGAAGATAAGCTGATTATTGAATTGGTAGAAGGGGCAGAAGAGAGGGAATTCTTACCCGGAATCTCCTATCCGTTTGAGCTGATTCGCGAGCAGTAAGCACTAAATTACGACATGTAGTAATCTATAATCGAGGAAATGCACAATATCTTGGATTTTTTGTGCATTTTCCTCGATATTTTTTTGACATAACCTAACAGTATATGATAAACTTAGTAAGTAAATAGTGGGTTATTTTCACCTTCAAAAGGATAATAGTAACAGGTAAGTACCATTAAGAAAGGCAGCCGCCGTGGATAAGAACGAATACAGCATAAGGTTGGAAGAAATAAAAACATTGATAGCAAAGCAAAAATATGCGGAAGCTGCCGCTATTGCAGATACTATCGACTGGCGCCGCGTCAAAAAGGTTATAACGCTGTGTACCATCAGCGATTTATATAAAATCAACCGTCGTCTGGAGGATGCGAGGGATGTGCTTTTGCTGGCATATGACAGGCACCCGGGAGGACGTTTTATTGTATATTCTCTCTGTGAACTGGCCATTAAGATGGGGTCGTTTGTGGAAGCAGTAGAGTATTATAAGGAATTTGTGCAGGTTGCTCCCAGAGACAGTGGGCGCTATGTGCTGCAGTATAAGCTGTATGAAGCGCAGGAAGTGAGCCTTGAAGAGCGGATTGAGGTTTTGGAGGAGTTAAAGTCCAAGGATTACAGCGAGAAATGGGCATATGAGCTGGCATATCTGTATCACCGTGTCGGACTGGGCACAAAATGTGTTGAGGAATGTGATGAACTGATACTTTGGTTTGGAGAAGGCAAATATGTGCAAAAAGCGATGGAGTTAAAACAGCTTCATGCGCCGCTGACGAACGAGCAGCAGATAAAGTACTATCAACTGCAAGGCATGGATGTTCCGGAGGAATATTACCCGGAGAAGGAAGTGCAGGAAATGGTTCAGAATGAAATGGACTGGCTGGAAGCGCCTACAAAGGAGATTCCGCAGCAGGAGCTTGATATCCAGGTAAAACTCATGAATGTGGGACAGTACGATACCATCAATATACAAAAAGAACTGGCACAGAATATGAAGGAGCTTTTGGGGGAGGCGCCCGAAAAAGTATTGCAGGAAGAAACAGTACAGGAAGAACCAGTACAAGAGAAACCGGCGCAAGAGGTGCCGACGCAGGAAGAGCCGATACAGGAAGAGGAAGCGTCGGAACCGTTTTTGCCGGAGCAAGCAGAGGAGCCGGTCGCAGAATATGAAGCAGTAAATAAGCCGGAAATGATAGAGGAAACAGGGGAGACAGAAGAAAAAGAGGAAGCAGGAAAGACAGAAGCGGCGCCAAAGGAAAAACCTACCAAATTTGATAAAATTCTCGGCATGGAGTATGACGGACAGATCAGTATGCTGGTGCCGGATTTTGAAAAGGTAGAAAAGCAGATAACCGGTCAGCTTCGTCTGGATGAAGTTTTGGTAGAGTGGGAAAAAATAAAGAAAAACAGTGAGCAGAAGCGCATGGAGGCCGTACGTCAGCATGTGATGGAGCAGACCGGCGCTATGTTTACAGAGTTCGAAGAGGCTGCCAGAGACGGTCTTTTGGAACAGCTTGAGAGCGAAGACGGCACATTTGCAGAAGAAACTTTGCAGGAAGAGGAAGCAGTTGTGGAAGAGACGGATGTTGACATGGAAGAAGCGGTTGCGGAAGAGCTGGATGCCGATATGGAGGAAGTGGTTGCGGAAGAGTCGGATGCCGGTATGGAAGAAACCGTGGAATCGGAAGATTTGGCTGCGGGAGAAATGCTGGCGCTCTTTGATGAACTGGCAAAGATGGTTGAAGAGGGCGAAGAGTATGAAACCGAGACCATTGAAGAAATTGGTGGATACGAGGAGGAAATAGCTGAAGAGGCTGATATATACGAGGAAGAAACGGACAGCGGTGCGGATGACGACAGCTATGAGGAATCCGCAGAGTATGAAGAGGAGACGGAAGAATCCGGCGGGTATGAAAATGAAGTAAGCGAACCGGAGGAGGATGCAGAAGCCGACAGCGGAGCAGAAGAAACCGGTGACGAAACCGGGGAGGAAGCAAAGGAAGATACAAAAGACCAACAGGAAACGTCAAAACACGAGGGCAGCAAGGTTCGTGCCATGTCTCCCGAGGAGCGGCAGCACTTTGGACATTATCTGCAGAGCAAAGCCACAAAAGAGCAGATTGTCTATGCGATTGACAATATCAGTATGGCGGCATATACCGGCAATGTCATCATCACCGGTGAAGAGGGAATGGATACCATGACGCTGGCAAAGAACCTGATTAAGGAGGTGCAGCAGACGGACAGCAATTTCTCAGGAAAGATAGCGAAAATTTCCGGAGAGGTTCTCAACAAAAAGAAGGTGAGCGCAACCTTTAAAAAGCTGGTAAACGGTGCGTTGATTATACAGAATGCGGGAGCGCTTAAGAAGGAAACTGCGGAGCAGATTCGAAATGCGTTGGAACAGGAGCACAGCGGCATTATCGTAGTTCTGGAGGATTTAAGGAAGTCCATGGACAAGCTGTTAAAAAGGAGTCCTGCCCTTCTGGAATGTTTTAATATCAGAATCGATATAGAGGCGCTTGATAACGATTCACTGGTTGCCATTGGCAAAAAATATGCAAAGGACAAAGAATACAGCATAGATGAGCTTGGCGTTCTGGCGCTTCATACCTGTATTGCGGAAAGGCAGACCAGTGACCATGCTGTGACGGTCGCTGAAGTCAGGGAAATCATGGAAGGGGCAATCCGTCATGCAAACAAAAAGACGTTGGGACATTTCTTTGAGATTTTGCTGGCAAAGCGGTATGATGAGGAAGATATGATTATTCTGAGAGAAAAAGATTTTATATAATATATCAGTATAGGATGGGGTTTTATGGATAAGAAGATTCAGATGACAGACGAATTGGAAACTGTAGTGATTACAGAGGCGGATCAGTACTTGTTTGCGCAGGGCACACATTATGAAATTTACAAAAAACTGGGAGCACATTTTTCGGTAGAAAATGGTGTCAAAGGCGTCTTTTTTGCCGTATGGGCGCCCAATGCGGCTGCAGTACATGTCATAGGAGAATTTAATGGCTGGAACGAATACAGCCATCCGATGACAAAAATCGGGCCGGGCGGCATCCACACACTTTTTGTGCCGGATGTAGAGGAAGGCTCCATGTATAAGTTTCTGATTACGACCGGTGAGGGATGGAAGCTCTACAAGGCGGATCCTTTTGCAAACTATGCGGAGATGCGTCCGGGTAACGCTTCCAGGGTCACGAATCTGCGGGGCTTTGACTGGAATGACGAAAAATGGATGACAGAGAGGGACAGTGGCAGTCTTCTGGAGAAACCGATTGCTATCTACGAGTGCCATATCGGCTCATGGATGAAGCATCCCAATGGCACACCGGATGGTTTTTATAACTACAGGGAATTTGCGGACAGGCTGGTTGAGTATCTGAAAGAGATGAAGTATACCCATGTGGAATTGATGGGAATAGCGGAGCATCCCTTTGACGGTTCCTGGGGCTATCAGGTTACAGGGTATTATGCACCCACCTCCCGCTATGGCACGCCAAAGGATTTCATGTACTTGGTAAATCGGCTTCATGCTGCGAATGTTGGCGTGATTTTGGACTGGGTGCCGGCGCATTTTGCAACCGATGCACATGGTCTGGGCTGCTTTGACGGCAGATGTATTTTTGAGCATCCGGACCCAAGACTGGGCGAGCATCCTGACTGGGGAACCAAAATTTTCAATTACGGCAAAACGGAGGTAAAGAACTTCTTAATCGCCAATGTGCTGTTTTGGCTGAGAGAGTTCCATATTGACGGCATCAGAGTGGATGCGGTTGCCTCCATGCTTTATCTGGATTACGGCAAAAAGGATGGGCAGTGGTGCCCCAACAAATATGGCGGCAATAAGAATCTGGAAGCAATCGAATTTTTCAAGCATCTCAATTCTGTAGTGAGGGGAACCTACCCGAACTTTATGACGATTGCGGAGGAGTCCACAGCGTGGCCGCAGGTTACCGGCAAGGTAGAGGACGACGGACTGGGATTTACTTTCAAATGGAATATGGGCTGGATGCATGATTTCTGTGAATATATGAAGCTGGACCCTTATTTCAGGAAAGATAATCATTATGCCATGACATTTGCCATGAGCTACAATGAGAGTGAAAATTATATTCTGCCTCTTTCTCATGACGAGGTAGTGCACCTGAAGTGCTCCATGGTCAATAAAATGCCCGGATACCACACGGATAAATATGCCAATCTGCGGGCGGGATATACTTATATGTTCGGGCATGCAGGCAAGAAGCTCTTGTTTATGGGACAGGATTTCGGGCAGGAGCGGGAGTGGAGCGAAGAGAGAGAGTTGGATTGGTTCTTGTTAGAGGAGCCGCTTAACAGTGGGCTGAAGGCTTATGTTGCCGAGCTTCTGCGCATTTACAGAAAGTATCCTTGTATGTATTCCATAGACAATAGCTGGGAGGGCTTTGAGTGGCTGAATGCGGATGATAGCGGCAGAAGCACTTACAGTTTCTTCAGAAAGTCCAAAACCGGAAAAAATAATCTGCTCTTTGTGATAAATATGACACCAATGCGTTGGGAAAACTACCAGTTGGGTGTGCCGGCAGAGAAGAAATATCGTTTGCTGTTAAATAGCACCGAGGAACGTTTCGGAGGAACCGGGGGCAAGCTTCCGGAGGTACTGGAAGCAAAAGCTGAGCCGGCAGATTATAAAGATTATTCCATTACATTTGATTTGGAACCTTATATGGCGGCAGTATTTGTATTTTAAAGGTTAAGAAAACTGTTAAGCGTGACGAAATAAAAGGTGAGCGTAAGGATACGTTCACCTTTTATTTTGTATTGTATTGCCTAAGCTGCAAGAGAGGAATGGGAAAACATGCATATTACATTTAACAATACACCCTCTTCAAATGTAGACAAGGTCACAACTTCATATCATACTGCTTCTTCTGCTCCAAAGAGGGCGGAGAGCGGTTATGCATTGGACATTTCTGGAACAGTTACGGAAAACACTGCGTATGGCTTTCATAAAAGTCATGGCGTCCACGGAAGGACGGCGGAGGAAGTGGTGCAGGCAGCAGGGAGCGAGGATATTACCCTGTACCGTAATTATATGACAGTAATGTCCCATTCTATGTCCGATGAAGATTTTGCAAAGTTGCAGAAGGAAGGACACAGTCTGACGGACGTGGACATTGATGAAGCTGTAACCATTCTGGATACCATAAAGGCGGAGATGATAAAGGGCGGCGCCAATGTAGTAGGTTATACCGACGATATCGACATGGATAAGCTGGCGGAAATTACAGGCAGCATGGCTTTTGCGGAGCAGCTTGTGCAGGCGTTTGCCATGGAAGATATTCCGGTTACGCAGGAAAATGTGGAGCAGGCTTTAGAAGCATTCTCCAGAGGCGAAGAACTGACAGAATTGTCAGATGGCGCCATGAAATACATGGTGACCAACGAAATGGAGCCGGATATTGACAGTTTATATCTGGCAGAACATGCCGGTGCGGTGGATGCAAGTCGTCAGGGACAGGGCTATTTTGCGGAAGAGATGCCGGGTTATTACGCCCAGAAAGCTTCTGCCGGTGACACGGAAAAGCTGCGGGCACAGGTGGAAAAAATTATAGAGAACGCGGGCTATCCCGTCACAGAGGAAACACTGGCGGACGGTTACTGGCTGATAGAAAAGGGCGTGCCATTTACAGAGAAAAGCTTTCGGCTCATGGAGGAGTTAAAGGAAGTGCAGCTTCCGGCGCAGACGGAGGATCTGCTTGGCGCAATTGCAGGCGCGCTGGCGGAAGGACGTTCGGCGGGTGAGGCAAATCTGGCAGTGGGCAAGAGCGTTTACCGCAGGGCTGTAGAGTGTTATGTTGAATATGAACATAAATATCAGGTTTCTCTGGAGGCAGAACCGACTGCCGAGACCGTCAAAGCGCGAAGGCAGCTTGAAGAAGTCCGTCTGCACATGACACTGGAGGCAAACGTAAAGCTGTTAAAGAGTGGATTTTCCATAGATACGGCTCCCATGGAGGAGTTGATAGATGCATTAAAGTCATTGGAGCAGAAGCAGGCTTCAGCGGACTTTGCAGTGAGCCGGCCTGCTGATTTATGCGGTGAAGCGGTTTCTAAGGCAAAAGAGATTCCTTATCTTCCGGCTGTGACATTGGGACGTCTGATTTCTTTAGGAGAGACCCTCAGCGTTGATTCTGTATATGAGACAGGAAAAGCGCTGGAAGAGGTATTCCGGCAGGCGGGAGAGGCTTATGAAACCATGATGACTGCGCCGAGAGCGGATTTGGGAGATAATATTCAGTCGGCGTTCCGCAATGTGGACGCGCTGCTTCAGGATATGGGGCAGGAGTTGACGGAGGAAAACCGGAAGGCAGTCAGAAGTTTAAGCTATAACAGGCAGGAACTGACGGAGGAAAATCTTCTTGCCATCAAGGAAGCGGATAAAGTAGTACAGCGAGTCGTGGAAAAGATGACGCCCGCCGCGGTGCTCGGCATGATAAGGGATGGCGTCAATCCTTTAAAGAGTTCCATGGAAGAGCTCGACGCTTACCTTTCTGAAAGAGATACTTATGATGAGGAGAGCACAAAGTACAGTAGTTTTCTCTATCATCTGGAGAGCCGCAATGAGATTACGGCAGAGGAAAAGGAATCCTATATCGGAATTTACAGACTGCTCAGACAGATTGAAAAATCTGACGGCGCCGCTGTCGGAAAGCTGGTAAGCAGTCAGGCGGAAGTAAATTTTGAAAACTTACTTTCAGCAGTCCGCACCGGCAGGGTAAAGGGCGTGGATATCTCAGTAGATTCCGGATTTGGCGGATTAAGGGAAGCTGTGGAACAGGGCGCTTCCATTGATGTGCAGATAGAAACGGCGTTTAACAGCGAGATACTGACGCAGATTAGAAGCGTAGATAAAGTAGGCGATGAAGTCCTGCAGGATTTAAAGCAGTTGGAGCAGCCCATTACCATAGACAATCTGCTGGCGGCAGACGCATTGCGAAAGGACGGCGCAGGACCCTTCAAGAAGCTGCGGGAAGTTGTGGAAAACAGCAGTATTTCCGTGGACGCAGCGCAGAGCTTCGGAGAGGATATCAGCAGCGCCTCGGTGGATGAAGCGGCATTTTCTGACAGGGAAAGCCTGCAAAGGACTTACAGTGAACTGTTGCGGCAGGGAGAGGCAATGGCGAAAGAGCTGACCTTTACGGAAAGCGCAGACAGCCTGGACGTGCGGGCAATGCAGCTTGTCTGCAAGCAGTTTCATATCCAGGGCTTGCGGGCAGTAAAGGAAGAGGAATATGATTTGCCGCAAGTGATAGATGGTGAGCTGACAGCCATTCACTTGAAGCTGGTGCACAATTCTGAGGAGAGCGGAAAGATTTCCATAGGAGTGGATACAACGGCATTTGGTTATCTTTCAGGAGAATTTTCCGTAAATGACCGGACTGTTTCCGGTTATCTCGGCGGAAGCGGCAAAGAAGCGGCAGCGCTTTTGGAAAAAGCGGCAGAGCATTTTGGTGCAAGGCTTTCAGCGGCAGACTTTGAAGACAGCAGGATACAGGTGGTAGAGAGTAGTATAAGCAGCAGCCGCCCTGCTGAAAGCAGTCAGAAGGAAGAGACCAAGGAGTTGTATAGGATAGCGGGTATGGCGCTAGGCGCTTTAAAGGAAGCCTTATCCGAGGAAATTTAGAAGGCCTGCCAAAGCAGGCAGATAGGAGCAAATATGAGAATTAATTATAACGTATCAGCAATGATATCAAACAATGCACTTTCCACCAGTGACGATTTACTGTCTAAATCTTTGGAGAGGCTTTCTTCAGGATTAAAGATAAATCACGCGAAGGACAATCCGGCGGGGCTTGCCATGGCAAAGAGAATGGGCGCTCAGCTCGAGGGACTCTCCAAAGCAAATGAAAATGCAAGCGACGGTATTTCCGTGATTGAGACGGCGGACGGCGCGCTTTCCGAAATTCATGCCATGCTGCAGAGAATGAATGAGCTGGCAGTAAAAGCCAGCACAGGCTCTATTACAGATGGTGACCGGAGCATGATTCAGGACGAAATTACCCAGCTTTGTGAAGAAATAGAGAGGATTTCGCAAAATACGGAGTTCAACAGCCAGAAAATTCTGAATGGTGAATTTGATGTAAAGGCATATACGGATGTGGAAGACGTGGATGTGAGCTATTGTTCCGATGTGGTTTCTGTTAAGGAATATGCGATAACGGGAGCTTCCGTGACTTATGATGCCGATGGAAATATTGAAACATTTTCTGCAACCTTCAGCGCTGATTTTCCGGATGCGGCTAATCTGAAAACAGAGATAAAAGACAATATGGTGACCATAAAAGGCGATATGGGCTTTGAGTTACAGTTGGATTTAAATGGGGTGGCAAAGGCAGGCACCACAAATATCGGCAATATCAATATAGACGTAACCGGAATTGGTCCCATGCGTCTGCAGACCGGAGCCAATGAGGGGCAGGTTCTGGAAGTTCGAATTCCTGAGATAAGCCTGCGAAATATGAGCATCAAGGATCTTGACCTTACCACACAGGAAAGCAGCAGGGATGCAATTGACAGGGTAAGCGATGCAATAGGCTATATTTCATCTGTCCGCAGTAAACTGGGCGCTTATCAGAACCGTCTGGAGTCAACGGTAAACAATCTGGATATCACCAGTGAGAATATGACAGCTGCTTATTCCAGAATTATGGATGTGGATATGGCTGAAGAGATGACACAGTATACAACCTATCAGATACTTGCACAGGCAGGTACCTCCATGCTTGCACAGGCAAACGAGAGACCGTCGCAGGTATTGCAGTTATTGCAGTAAACAGACATAGCGCTGCGCCGCTTATGCGGCAGAATGTGAGGTAGTATGACACGGGAACATAAACAGCAGTTCACGCTGCGTATCACGCAGGCAAACAAAACTGAACTGATAGTCATTTTATATGAAATTGTTCTGGGATATATGGAAGATGCTGAAGTGGCTTTGGAAGCGGGTAATATAACAGAATTCAGGGAAGCGCTCCGCAAGGTGCGGAGCTGCTTTGGTGAGCTGATTGCTTCCCTGAATCTTGATTATGAACTGGCAGCGCGGCTGCTCTCACTGTACTTATACTGTAACAGGGAGCTGACAAAAGCGGACGTCAGAAAAGAAAAGGAGCCGCTTATGCATATACGCAGCGTTATCAGTAAGCTTCTTGAAGCGTACCGGGAACTTGCCGGACAGGATACTTCGGGTCCGGTTATGCAGAATTCCCAGACAGTATACGCAGGGCTGACCTATGGGAAAAACAGTTTATCCGAAAACCTGGCCGATCAGGGCGCGAATCGGGGATTCCGGGCGTAGTTCCGGTACAGTCTGTTTTTCGGCAGCGGCAAGCTCTGTAAGATATTTATATCTTTTTAAAAGAGAATTTACCTCGTATATATAGCAGTCAATTAAGTCAAAATTGGTTGCATTGTCAAAACCCGCATATGCGATTTCGAGCGCATAACGGGTTTTTTCTATGTCCTCCTGCAGGGTGGGGCAGGTGAAGTCTTCTTCTACCGGCATGGTTTCAGAACGTTCCTGTCGAAATAATACTTTCATAGGCACTCCTTTATCGCTATAGATT
>CAMWLB010000033.1 GCA_947174985.1 uncultured Lachnospiraceae bacterium
ATCCTGCACCGCTCCGGGTTCCTTCTCTATCTCTTTAAAAAAATGAAGGGCAAAGCCACTTATCGTAAGCATAATGCAGGCCGGACCAATCAAGACGCCAATAAGCAGGGTTGTATAATTAAAAATAAAAATGATTACTTCCACTGCCAGAACCGCCACGAGCAGAAGCGTCCGCAAAAAATATCTTGTCGCTATATTCACCGAATTTTTCAGTGTGCCGATCAGGGTGTTTTCATAGCGGGCACTCAATGGAAACGCATAAATAAATGACATGCCGAACACAAATGCCGCTATCATACCAAAAATCAGAAACATGGTGGAATCACCCTCCATCACACGCTGTAGCTCAAAGTCTAAATATACCACATAAGAGCAGAACAATGCAAGCAGCCCCATGGGGATTCCCTGACGCCAGTTTTCCTTAAACGCCTTGACAAACTGTCTCGCCACGTATCCCTCCTGTTCGTCCACCATCTTAAGCGTCACGCTATAAGCCGCCACCGTAGCCGCCCCCACCGTTACTATCGGCAGTGAAAAAAGCAGCCACATAAGATTCAGCTTTATCATATCCCAGAGTCTGCTCAGAAACTTATACAACGCACCGTCCACACTGAAAAATTTCATCGCCATTACCATGCCTTTCCAACGCCTGCAATCGGATACACAGGCGCAAAGTTCCGTTTAGAAAAGGCTGCCGATTGGGCAGCCCCTTCTAACGGTTACACCGTATTTATTTAGTATACATTATCTCAACGGCGCCTGCAATTCATTTTTAATTGCCGCCTGCTCAATAGACCATTGCGTACAAGCATCATAACCATAAGACTTTGCACGTCCGCGCATCTCATTTACGATTGCCTGGAATTCTTCTTCTGTTTCAGCATAGATGGCTCTCCAGCTATAATCCTTTATACAGGTTGCAACCTGTACCCATACACTCTCAAGCTGAGCATCCCTCTCCGGGAAGGAGAAAGTAGTCGGCACATCAACTACATAGTTGCAGCTATCCATATACAATTCCAGCGTATCATATCCGGTATATGCTCTCCAGTCTCTCTCTGCTTCGCAGCGTCCCTCAGGCACCAGATTGCTTGCCCAGTACTGCTGGTCATATCTCTCTCCGGATTCCGGATTAATGTCCGCCGAAGACCATGTCGTATTGTTTACCTGGAATGCGCCTTCATTAAAGGTTGCACCGCCCCATTCATTGGGCATCAAGGTCTTTCTGTCCTCAAAACAGGTCTTACCAAACTCTGTAAAGTAGGTCTTGCCATTTTCATCATAATCCCAGCAGAGCCCCTTAGGACCATAATCCAATGTCAGACGTCCTTCCGGCGTACACAGCCAGTCAATAATTTCCATACAAAGTTCCGGATACTGCGTTTTTGCACCGATACTCCATACACGGTTACCGCCCAATGTGCTCAAACCACCAACGATGGGGCATGCCTCCGTGGGCACTAAACTTTCCATAATCTTATTGATTTCGTTGCCTTCTTCATCCAGTCCATAATGTGTCTCTTTGTTGTAAGCCAGAGAACCGGAATAATTGAAGATGGAGAAAAGTACCTGACCGTTCTGCACCTTCTCTATCATATTGTCATAGGTCTGCGTCATAGAGTCCGGGTCAAGCAGGCCATTGCGGTACAGCTCATTAAACCATGCAAGCATCTCCAGATACGGGCTGTCGGGAGACAGCGCATCATAATACTCACCTGTTCTTACATTATAATGTCCAAAACCAAACTCATCATAGCCATAATATGCTGTCGCCATAGCCTTGACATACATTACGTAGTTGCCATCCCAGTCAGGCCAGAGAGACATTGCATAGGTGGGCTTGCCATTGTCTGCCGTCGGGCAAATCTTTTTCATTTCTATCAGCACATCCATCAAATCATCCAAATCATTTACTTCCGGATGTCCTAACTGCTGGTACAAATCCCAGCGGATATCCCATGTGTAGAAAAATGCCTCGTGGCTTTCAGAACTGGAAGCTACATTGTGTCCAAAGCCATAAATGGTATTAGCCTCTCCGATTACATTGCCATCTTTATCTTTCTCTGCGGATACTATCTTATTTTTGTTCAGAGCGTCCTGCATGTGCTCCCAGATATAGGGACCGTATTCCTGAACCAGATTATCCTCTTCCCAGTCATACAAAAGACCTGCGGCAACCGCCTGCATATAGTCCTTGTCATCGGAACCCCATACGACAATGTCACCTAAATCCCCCGCTTCCATACGGGTATCAAACACACCGTCACCGTCAGGAATCAGATTCACCTTAACACCAAATTTGTCTTTCAAAATCTGCGCAAACCAACCCTGCATCTCACCGGAATAGTTTGCAAGCTGGCTGTAAATTGTAAGGGTAATATAATCCTTTTCCTTCTTTCCACAGCCTGTCAGCAGCCCGCTAACCATAACAAGCGTCAGCGCAAGCGCCACAATTCTTTTCATCTTTTTCATATGCCTTTCTATCCTCCTTTATATTAGTGTGAACTGTCAGCCCTTAACAGCTCCCAGCATAATACCTTTTACAAAATACCGCTGCATAAACGGATACACCAGCAATATCGGAATAATGGATACCATGGAAACGGTATACTTGATAACTTTCGCATTGAGCGCTGTCTGCATGATTGCCTCTGCCGCGGACGAGCTTACACCACCATTCATCAGCGCACCGATGTTGGAACTTGTCGTCAGATACAGATACAGCCTGTGCTGCAAAGTATATAATTCCGGCGCATTCTGCATCAGAATCAGGGAATCCGTAAAGGAGTTCCAATGTCCGACTGCACCGAAAATCGCAATCGTTGCCAGAATCGGCATGGACAACGGCCAGATAATCTTACGGAAAATCGTCCAGTAGCCCGCACCGTCCATAAATGCGCTCTCCTCCAGCTCTGCCGGAATCGACTCTACGTAGGTTTTAACCAATATAATATTGTAGGGCGCCACAATACCCGGAATAATGTATGCCATAAAATTATTGGTCAATCCCAGCATGGACATATTTAAATACCAGGGAATCGTTCCTGCGTTAAAATACATAGTAATAACCAAAAAACGATACCAAAACTTCCTATGCCACATCTGCTGCTTTGTCACCAGATATCCGACAAAGGCGGAAGCCATCACCATAAGTGCCGTACCCAGTACGGTTCTTCCTATGGAAACAAAGAATGCCTGCCCTATTTCGTTTGCCTTTATCAGATTGACATAGTTGTCTAAATTAATTCCCCTCGGAATAAAGTTAATCAGTCCCCTGCTCACCAAATCATTGGAAGAAATGGTGTTGATAAACAGGTAGTAAAAAGGGAAAATACAGCTCAGTGTGAATATAATGAAAAAGCCATAATTCAATATATTAAATACAATATCTCCAGTGGTGAGCTTATATGACCTTTTATGGGTTTTGTAATACTGCTTTTCCGCTTTTGCATCTAACTTTTCTTGTGCCGTCTTCGCCATATATATCACCTCCTATACAATGCTCTCGCCGCGTACCAGCTTGGAAATCGTATTTGCACCAAACAGAAGCACAACGCTGACTACGGATTTTACCATTCCAATCATGGTTGACAGCGGTATCGCGCCGTTCATAATACCCAGCTTATACACATACAGGTCAAGTACCATATTGATATTGGTGTTGTTTGGATTGTCAAATACCATATACTGATCCATACCGTTGCTCAAAATACCTGCCACTGCCATCAGAAGCATAACCATGTAAGTAGGAATCAGACCCGGCAGCGTGATATGCCACATCTTCTGAAAACGCCCTGCGCCGTCCACAGTTGCCGCTTCATAAAGCTGCTGGTCGATACCGGAAATACCTGCTATGTAGATGATGGCACTCCAGCCGACTCCCTTCCATGTTCCCCATGCCAGCATCTTCAGCCAGTGATGGGAAGAACTCATCAGCATATTCTTGCCCTCTACCCATACGCCGTTATTTACCATCATACTGCTGATAAAACCATCTGAGGAGAAAATAGCAAGCGCAATCGCATATACCAGAACCCAGCTTATAAAGTTAGGAATGGTTGCAAAGGTCTGTACAAAACGCTTTACCTTCTGGCTCTTTACTTCAGAGAGGAAAATAGCAAACGCCATCGGCAGCCAGCTTGTGGCAATGCCGAGCGCACTCATGGCAAGCGTATTCCTAAGCACTCGCACGATATCACTCCGGGTTGCCGCATTTTGGAACAGCATGGTAAAATACTGGAAGCCCACGAAATTGTCTTTGGACAGCGTGCCTCCCGATGTATAATCATAAAATGCGTAGCGCCAGCCATAAAGCGGCAGGTAACTAAATACAAAGCACAATGCCGCAAAGGGAAGGAACATCAAAAACAGCTTGAATTTAGATTCCATCTCAAACTTAGATTCTTTCTCAGGCTTCGGAAGCATAACCTGCACAAGCACTGAGGCCACCAGAACAACCGCCGCTAAAACAAAGAAAAATAACCAGTTGGACAACGGAAAATTAGGAATTACCTTGTCAGGCTTTGTAGTCTGTGCAACCTGTGAATATGCCAGATAGATGCCGCCAAGTCCCGCCATCTGCACAATGGAGCCGCCGATACCAAACCAGTTGCCAACCTTTCTCATCTTCAGATTGCCCAGCGACATACATCCCATAACTGCACAAGCTGCAATGCCTAGACAGACAAGCATACTTGCAATAAAGAGAAGAACAAATGAAGACTCCTGAATCCAACCCTGATTAAAGGCACGGGTACACTGCTTCACCAGTCCGGAATAGGAAATTCCGGAAGTAAACAGGGACATATTTTTGTTTATGTAATCGCATATTTTTGACGGATTCAACCCCGGGAAAAACATCATAACTACCGAAAGCAGAACGCCTATACGTGCCACATAATAAACATATCCGGCTGTTTTTTCCTTTCCTTTCTTACTATTTTCCATGTTTTACCTCCCAGATATCTATTGATTTCAGGCTCAAAGGCATACTCTAAGCACTTACTCTTATTATACAAAATGGGGGAATTCAAAAATACCGCAAATACTTGATAGAAATTACAGTAATTTTTTGCCCGACAGGGGCTCATTTGCTCTGATTGTTGCTGTATATGTGGGGTTTGCAGCGAGGGACTTCGCTAATTGCAGCGTATATGTGGGTTTGCAGCAAGGGACGCCGCCGGCAGGGGCACATGTATGTTCAGACGCGCTCTCGCTCAGATAAAAACGTAGTGGACGCTAGGCTCGTGAGGAACCTCGCCAAGCGCCAACGTTTTTATATGGTCTGAACATACATGTGCCCCTGCTGGCGGCTGAATTTGTGCAAATGCCTCATTTAGTGGCGAATCCACAAAGCAGATACTTTTACCGACGGTTGAAATCTAATGCAAGTATCTCCGCTGCGGCTGAATCTGCGCAAATATTGTGGCTTACAGCTTGTGGCAAAACAGTTTTTTGTGCCAGCATCGCAGTGTATGGTACAAAGTAAAATTACAGTTCAAGCGGAAAACTGTAAAGTTCTTTCCAGGTACAGGGATTGTGCAATAGAGGCAAAAACGGGAGCCTTGCCACTGCTTCGGCGCCCGTTTTTGCCTCTATTGCACAATCCCGTCACTTGCGAAAACACTACAAAATTACTATGGCTCAACATGCGAGGAATGGAAAAAGCGGCATACCAACTGATATGCCGCTTTCTTTATGTGTTCATATTACTTATTTGTCGCCCTTTTTCTTCTTTGCAACAACTACGCCTGCTACTACTGCAACTACTGCTACTACAGCTACCACGATACCGATAATCAGTCCGGTGTTGCTGGAGGAAGTGCTTTCTACAGGTGCCGGAGTTGCCTCATCAGCGGGTGCCGGCTGGCTCTCGCTTGATGTAGCATCCGGAGTTGCTGCCGGAGCTGCGTCATTTGCAAAACCGCTTACATCAAAGCTGATTTCAATGCTCTGGGTCGGCGCTGCATAGTAAGGAAGCTCAGGAATTGCATTGTTCCAGATGTTTGCCAGAAGCACCTTCTGTACTTCCTTGGAGTCAGGATCCATGAATGCAGTCTCCTGCTCTGTGATGGTCTTTCCATCCATCTTCAGAACAATGTTGGAAATTACTACTGCGTCATTTACAGGCAGGTCTGTGGATACAAACAGCAGGTTGAACAAACCGTCTGTGCCAAGGATAGGCTGATCCTGGAACTGTCCGGAGAAGTCAAAACCTGTTACGGCTACCGTGTAGGTGCCGTTGCCGGTGATTTCAACATCGGTAAAGCTGCCGCCCTGTGCAATCCATTCGCCGTCAATAAAACCAAGCTGGTCGAAGCATCCGGAATCCTTGCCGTAGGTTGCATCATCAAAGGAGTTACGGAAAATCCATGTAGGAGTCTGTACACCGATATATGCATGATAAGTGCCGTTCGGGTCAAATTCATTCTGAGCAGCTTCTTCCTCAGATCCACCTGACATCAGGTATACAGTAGAGGTAATCTCAAAGGTCAGAGTTGTAAAGCCCTTAGGAGACTCTGCAAGGTACTTGTCGCCCCACTCATTATAACCGCCGCCAATACGAACGCACTGTGCTTCTGTGTAATCGCCGGTGCCTTCAGCCCAGCAGGACTTGCCTGCGGAAAGGTCGGTTGCTACTTCCTCACCGTCTAAGAATACCTTTACTTCAAAAGTACTTTCAGGAGAAACTGCGCTTGCATCGTCAACGATAAAACAGGGAGCTGTAAACCATGTATAATATACCTCGGAAGGGAACTCCAGTGTAAGGGTTGTGGTCTCACCACTCTTGATTTCGCCGTTGGTTGCCACAATATCGCCGGAATTGCTTGCTGCGCCATCACCATAGTACTGGAAGCCCCAGTCGCCTTCTGTGACGTCACCGCCGAATGCGATAAATGCAGGATAACTTTCCTCACTGAGAGTCGTTACTACTTCGCCGCCTGCTGCGTTGCAGAGCACGCCTTCACCCAGGGTAAAGGTTACTTCGATGGTATTGATGTTTGTGATGCTTCCATCTACAGGTGTAGGTGTAATGCCATCAGCGCTGCCGTCTGCAGTACGTGCATTGTCAACTGAAGTTGCATCGGAAACCCATGCATTGTACAGGTTGGTTCTGGTAGCAACACCGTCGTCAGAGCTGGTGTAAGGTGTACCTGTCAGTGCAACCTCTTCACCGTTAATCTTAACGGAATCAATCGTCATGTAGCTGTTGGGGAATGCTGCCTCACCGTTGCTGATTTCCACATCGAAGAATGCGATGTCCGGTGCGCCTCCAGCTTCCGTAAAGTCAAGTCCTACCGTATAAGTGCCGTTGCCGGTCACCTCTGCAGTAGTCGCTACAACGGGTGAATAATCATTGCCGTCATTCCAGTACTGCACTGCCCATGCATTATCTGCGAAAGACAGATATGCAATGGTCTCTCCTTCTGCAGATGCATTCAGCTTCATCAGCGAAAAGGTTGATACAGCCAAAGCAAGAGCAAGAACGGAGGCAAATACTTTCTTCATTGTCTTTTTCATACTTTATTACCCTCCTGATTAAATTGAGCAGGCTTAATCGTTTTCGTAAAAACAACAAAGCACCGCTAGTATTACATAGTCAGTGTAACGAAGTTTCCACAAGAAAAAAACCATTCCTTTTTTACATTTTATACGAGGAAAATTATACATTCCGGAACTTCACGGGAATCTTTAAGGTAATACAGGTGCCTTCTCCCTGTATACTCTCTATCGTCATCCCGTAGGATTCCCCATAGTACAGGCGGATTCTCTGGTTAATATTGCACAGGCCGATGCTTGCAGTACGGTCCAACGTCTTCTGTGCCATCCGTATCCGCAGGGTTTCCAGTTCTTCCGTGCTCATGCCGCAGCCATTGTCCGAAATGGCAATGCGTAGAAGTTCGTCTTCCGGCACATCCACACGGATGTCAATTTGTCCGTTTTCCGCAACCTGTTCCAGGCCATGCACAATCGCATTCTCCACGATGGGCTGCAAAAGCAGCGGCAAAAGCAGATACTCTTCCAAATCCGGTATTACTGCCGCCTCTATCCTGTAGTTGACCCTGTCGCCAAAACGGATTTTCTGGATTTGCAGATAGGTTTCCACATAATCCAGTTCCTTTTTCAGTGTTACCAGAGAAGTTCCTGTATTTTCAAGTACGTAGCGCATGGACTTGCCAAGAAGCTTGATTGCGTTTGCCACTTCCCTGTTTCCCGAGGTCAGCGCCTTCATACGGATACTTTCCAGCGTATTATACAGAAAATGCGGGTTTATCTGACTGGCAAGCATTTTCATCTCCATCACCTGCTGCTCGTTCAAAAGCTGCTGCTCGTTCAGCCTTGCCAGGTACATTTTCGCGTCCTTCTCCTTGATTTTCTGCACCATAATCTGCAAATCGGCAAACGCTTCCGATAATTCATCCTCGCCTTCGAAATAATGCGGAATGTCATATTCCTCGTTGCTCGCTTTCTTCATCTCATCCCGAAGCACGTTGACACGTCCTGTAAAATATCCGGTAAAATAGCGAATCAAAAGTGCAGGCGCCGCAAGCGCCACCAGAATAATCAGAAAGCAGGTAATTAAAATCACATTCCTGTCCCCGTACGAGTTTTCACTTATTGTTGTAATATATATTTTGCTGTTTGTCCGGTACAAATGCAGGGTAGAGATAGCGGCAAGAAACTTATCCGCCTGCTCCCATACCGGTCCCAGATACTGATAGTAATCGTCGTTGTAATCGATATAGACATTCTGTGTCTCGCCATAATTTCCGCGGGTTGAATTGTAAAAAATCTGCTGATTGTCTGCAGATAATGTTATCCTGTATTCGCTGCTGCTAATACGGGTCTGCAGGTAATTGTCGCTAATCCGGATAACCAAAACCGCCTGATAATCGCTGCCGATAACCGTAATACGGCGCACCAGCGCCAGATTCCAGTAGGAATTGCCATACTTATCCTTTTTTTCCATAGGAATCCAAAAGGTTCCTGCCTGTCCCACCGCTTTTTGATACCATTCCTCACTTTGAATGGTATCATCGGCATATGCAAAATGCATATAAGCCGCGGCATTGGCATTATCCGTGTATATTGTAATATCATCTATTTCCGCATAGGAAGAAATATAATTGTCCATCGTGGTATAAGAGTATGCCGCTCCTCCCACCGCATGTTTCTCCTCCAGGGATAATACCTCCTGCAGCGTGTCCTCAAACGCAATTTCCTCCGAAATATTATAAATCTGCGCCGTAATTTCAAACAAAATGGTCCTGACACGCATACTGTCCGCTACCAGAAGATCCTGATGGTAATTTGTCAAAAGCCTCGCCGTGTTTCCCATCAAAAAAGAACCGATTATGGCGATAGGAATGCAGACTGCAAGAATATAAATGATATATAACTGCTGCCGGATTTTCCTTCTGCTTATTAGCTCCCATAATCGGTTCTTTCTTTTTTTCATGCCTATACCTGTTCTTTACACTCTTACAGTGTGATTGTCATATGTCCCGCCTCTGACCTGACAATTGTGTCATTACCTTCCACGGTCATCTCGCCGCCTGAAACAGACGCCGCCTTTACATTCACCAGTCGCACACTGTAAGGCTTACCCGTCATCACATTGACGGTAATGGTATTGCCCTGTCTTTCGGCTGATACCTTTACTTCTTCCGCATTGTCCATGCCAAACACAACGTCCGTTGTGCGCACGCCGTCCGCAAGCTCATAGATACGCAGTTCGACGCCGTCGCCATAGTCGTAATCCGGCCTGTCGTCGCGTGCGCCAAGCGCCACAATGGAATTTTCCTTCACCAGCAGCGGCACACTCAGATAACCGTGTTTTTCTTTTATCCAGCGTCCGCCCGTCTTTACCTCTCCGGTAAAGAAATCGGTCCAGCGTCCTTCCGGCAGGTAGTAGTCTGCCATGCCTTCTTCGTTAAAAATAGGCGCCGTCAGGAAATTGTCGCCCAGCATATACTGGCGGTCCGTATAGTGACAGGTTCTGTCCTCCGTAAATTCCAGTACCATGCTGCGCATGGTGGGAATACCCGTTTTGCTCGTGATAACCGCTGTTTTATAGAGATAGGGCATCAGTCTTGCTTTCAATTTGGTGAAGAAACGCACCACATCCACCGCTTCCTCGTCATATGCCCATGGCACTCTGTAGGAGGTACTGCCGTGCAGACGGCTGTGGGAGGATAAAAGCCCGAAAGCAACCCAGCGCTTGTAAACATCCGGCGTGGAGGTACTTTCAAATCCACCGATATCATGCGCCCAGTAGCCGAAACCGGACATCATCAGGGAAAGACCGCCGCGCAGACTCTCCTCCATGGACTCATAGTCGGACCAGCAGTCACCGCCCCAGTGTACGGGGAATTTCTGTCCGCCCGCGGTTGCGGAACGCGCAAACAGCACTGCTTCGCCCTTACCGCGCTTTTTCTCCAGTATCTCATATACCACCTTATTGTACAGATAAGTATAGTAATTGTGCATCTTCTTCGGGTCGGAGCCGTCGTGATAGCAAATGCCCTCTACAGGAATTCTCTCGCCGAAGTCTGTCTTGAAGCAGTCCACGCCCATATCGAGCAGACCTGCCAGCTTTTCCTGATACCATGCGCAGGCTTCTTTGTTAGTGAAATCTACCAGCGCCATGCCCGGCTGCCACATATCCCACTGCCATACATCGCCGTTTAAACGCTTTACAAAGTAACCTTTTTCCATCCCCTCTTTAAACAAGCAGCTCTCCTGCCCGATATAAGGGTTAATCCATACGCAGATATTCAGTCCTTTTTCCTTAATACGCCGTAACATGCCCTCCGGATCGGGGAACACACGGGAATCCCACTCAAAATCAGTCCAGTGAAATTCCTTCATCCAGAAGCAGTCAAAATGGAACGTCCTAAGCGGAATATCCCTGTCGAGCATGCCGTTCACAAAACTCATAACCGTCTCTTCATCATAGTTCGTGGTGAAAGAAGTGGACAGCCAGAGCCCAAAAGTCCAGGGGGCGGGAAGGGAAGGCTTGCCCGTCAAATCTGTATACCTTGTCAGTACCTCCTTCATGGTAGGACCGTTAAACAAATAATAATCCAAATAACCGCCTTCCACGGAAAATTCCGTCTTGGTCACCTGTTCCGTGGCAATCTCAAATTCCACCTTTTCAGGGTGATTGACAAAAACACCGTAACCCTTGTTGCTGATATAGAAAGGAATGTTTTTGTAGGACTGGTAGGTGCTGGTTCCGCCGTCCTCATTCCATATGGAAACGCTCTGTCCGTTCTTGACAAACGCGGTAAAGCGCTCACCCAGACCATAGATAAGCTCGCCCACGCCCATGGAAAGCTGCTGGCGCATATAGGTCTCCGTGATATCGCCCTTGTCGTAATAGTCGCCCTTCCAGTCAGTCTTCATGCACGCCAAATCCTTCGCCGCAGATTTGGTAATCACTTCGCCGTTCCTCTTGTAAGCCATGTACCAGTTCTTTTTGCCGATTTCAAGTGACAGCGTGCCGCTCGTCACAACCAGCGTTTCTTCATCACTTGTCACTGCAAGGGGCAGTTCCTCTGTCTGGCACAGTTCAAACTCCGGTCCCTTTTTCAGCGCGCCCATGTGATGCCAGGTCTGCACGCGCAGCACCTCCGGCGCGGGAGATGTAATTACCATGGTCAGATTGACACCGCCCAGGGTTGCGCCTCTGTGCATAATCCTTGAGGTCGGCAGACATAAAGTCACCTTTGTCTCCTCTACTTTTTCAAAATATACTTCCTGCGGGGTAAAACTGCCGCAGCCTTCTTTCTGCAGCCAGCATCCGTTACCGAATATCATGCTTTGTCCTCCAATTTTATTGAAATTTTATTTGTCCTTCTGTTTTTGATTATACCGTCTGAACCGGTACAAGTACAGCCAAAATATACCGCTTCTTTTCCACCTGAATTACCCGACTATTTTAACCGCGCGTCTACAGGTTCTCTATCCACACCCGCGCCAGCGAAATCCATGATTCACATTCCTTCTGCATATGGCTGCCGTCCCTGCTGGCGGTCAGGGGACTTGCCAGCGCCAGCCCATGCTTCCCCTTCGGATACAGGTGAAACTCTGTAGGAATGTTGTGGCGACGCAGGGCGCTTACAAACAGAAGCGAATTTTCCACCGGAACCGTCGCGTCCGTAAACGTGTGCCAGATAAAGGTGCGCGGCGTATGCGGATTGACACTTTTCTCAAGAGAAAGCCTCTCCAAAAGCGTTTCGTCACCGCCTGTCAGGATATCAAAAGAGCCTCTGTGCGCAAATTCTCCGGCAGTTATAACCGGATAACAGAGAAGCATTCCGTCAGGCTTTATCTCCTCCGCCGAATTCGCTCCCACCGTCTCCCAAAGCCATTTTTCCTGCCAGGACACACCCAGCGAGGCAGCAAGATGACCGCCTGCCGAGCTGCCCTGCACGATAACCTTACCACTATCTATATGCCATTTTGCTGCATGTTCCCTGATATATTTTACAGCAAAGGCAAGCTCCGTAAGCTGCACGGGATATCTCTCGGACACGGTATAGCGCAGCACCGCCGCATGGCAGCCCATGGCAAGAAACTGCAGCGCCTCGCTTTCTGACTCCCGCACGGAAATATGATTGTATCCGCCGCCGGGACAGAGTATTACCATGGGGCGCTCCTGTACCAGCATATCCGCAGAATAATCCTGTAAATATAGTACCAGACTTGCACTTACGGAATTTTTCATCTGCACCGGTATTTCCCTGTAAAGCATTTCTTATCTCCTTTTAATATGCCCTGCCCCAGTAAACCATTTTCTTCGCAGGTTTTCCACAGCACACACAGGTTTCGGCAAGCTGCTCCTGCTCAAAAGGAATACAGCGACTGGTAACGCTGAGTTTTTCTTTTATGATATCCTCACATTCCTGTTCGCCGCACCACATGGCTTTGACAAAGCCGGCATTCTGCCTGTCGCCCTGCGCTGCCGCCGTAAAGAGCTTTTCGAACTCCTCCATATTGCGGGCAATAAAGGTATGGGCGTCTCTGTGCTTTCTCGCCTTCTCCAGCATGTCGTGATGAATGGTGTCAAGCAGCTTTGCCACGGTTTCTTCCACATCATCAAGCACAGTCTCTATCTTTTCTCCGGTATCGCGCCTGCACAGCACACACTTGCCGGCTTCTATATCCTTGGGACCGATTTCCAGACGAAGCGGGAAGCCTCTCATTTCTGCCTCTGCAAACTTAAAGCCGGGGCTCTTGTCCGTATCGTCCACTTTCACGCGGAAGCTGCCCTTTAAGCGGTCACGCAGCTCATACGCCTTCTCCAGAACACCTTCCTTCTTCTGCTGAATCGGGATAATTGCCACCTGCACCTGCGCTACCTTGGGAGGCAGAACCAGACCGGAATCATCGCCATGCACCATAATAATCGCACCGATGATACGGGTGGACATGCCCCATGAAGTCTGATAAACATGCTTTAAGGTATTGTCTTTGTCCGTAAACTGGATGCCAAACGCCTTGGCAAAGCCGTCGCCAAAGTTGTGGCTGGTGCCGGACTGGAGCGCCTTGCCGTCATGCATCAGGGATTCGATGGTGTAGGTATGCTCCGCTCCCGCAAATTTTTCCTTTTCCGTCTTCTGTCCCTTGATAACAGGAATCGCCAGAACCTCCTCACAGAACTGTGCGTACACATTCAGCATCTGAACGGTTCTCTCCTCCGCTTCCTCTGCTGTCGCATGGGCGGTATGTCCCTCCTGCCACAAAAATTCTCTGGAACGCAGGAAAGGTCTGGTTTCCTTTTCCCAGCGGACAACGGAGCACCACTGGTTATATACCTTGGGCAGGTCACGGTAGGACTGTATGTCATTTTTATAAAAATCACAGAACAGCGTCTCAGAAGTAGGTCTTACGCAAAGTCTCTCCTGTAGGGGCTGCAAACCGCCGTGCGTCACCCACGCCACCTCCGGCGCAAAGCCCTCCACATGGTCTTTCTCCTTCTGTAAAAGGCTTTCGGGAATAAACATGGGCAGGTAGACGTTCTGCACACCCGCCTCCTTAAACCTGTCGTCGAGCTGTCTCTGCAAAAGCTCCCAAATCGCATATCCTGCCGGCTTAATCACCATGCAGCCCTTGACGCTGGTGTAATCAATTAACTCAGCCTTCTTCACGATATCCGTGTACCATTGGGCAAAATCCTCGTCCATGGAGGTAATTGCCTCTACCATTTTTTTGTCTGCCATACTCCTCTTCCTTTCCTTATGTGCTGCGGCGTGCCTCTAAAACAAAAAACGCCGGTATCCGTCCCCAAAAGGGACCGGAAAACCGGCGGTACCACCCTGTTTAATGTATATCGTATGCGCTATACATTCTCTCCTTTGCCGATAACGCCGGCTCTGCGCTGTATTTTCATACAGGACTCAGAGGCAGGTTCAGACGCTTCCTATAGGAGCCTTCCACCTTGCTGCTCCCTCTCTGCGATATTCCGCCATCTTACTAACCCTCGTCGCTGCCATAATCACATATATGCCTAAAAGCTTGATATGTAGTGATTGTAGGGCATGGGGTGCCTGTTGTCAAGGATTTTTTATCGAATCAGTCCGGTTCAATTCCTATAAGAACAATTGGAACTGATGGATTTGAACGTCCTTCACGTACAATATTTGTTAATTCATTTTCATACCATGCAACTCCACTTGACATTTGAGACATTAAACTATGCATGGGAATGATTTCAACTCCAACATCAATATCTCCCCGACCATAGAAAAAAGTATGTTTAACATGAAGGTCATATTGAACAGAAAAATATTTGCCGAATTGTACTTCTATGGCAACCCGTTCCTTGACAAAATCAACTTGGTTGTATGTATTAAAAGCAGTAAATCCTCTATCAATAATTGCCTGCCTCTGCATTTCCTTATCTCGTATATCTACGGTTTCTCTGGTGGTCTGTAAATCTTCATTGACAAAATATGGCGTTCTTGCTTCACGCCAGGAATTTTTGGAAAATTCACTTTTAAAAAGCTTGTTCAGTTTGGACGGAGAGTATAGAGTTTTTCCAACCATGTTTTTTTCTTTGCTGATTTTATCAAACGCTTCGCCGGCATCGACATTTTTAATTGCACTCTGTATCTCATTCCATAAAACAGGCTTGTGAACTATAAGAAATTCTACGCCATTTAAATGGCTGTATATCTGCGTGATTTTCATGTTACCTTTCTCCATTCCTCAGGGATTTGCGCTACCTTATCATTTGGACTGGGCACCCATATTTTTTTATAGATAGGACGAGTTTTCAATGCGTCTTCAGAAAGCTTTTCTATTCTTTCTAACCCAATGTCCACATAAGACTGCTCTAATTCCGAGCCATAGGCTTCACGATTATTTTTTAATGCGGCTATAAGCGAAGAACCGACTCCCGCAAACGGGTCGTAAACTATGTCGCCTTCATTGGTCAACGCCAGAACACATCTCTCAACCAATTCGACAGGAAACTGGCAAGGATGAGCAACTTTTTCCGGATGATTATTTTTAACATTGGGTATTTCCCATATTTGCGCATCCCAATCATCAACAAGGCGTTCCAACGTCATCTCCCAGACATCTTCCGGATTTTTTCCTTTGGGATTGCCGCTGATTTGCCCTCTTTTTTCCCCTTTAAAATATCTCTTTCCGGGATACTTGGAAGGAATACGGACATCATCAAGATTAAAGGTATATTCGTCCGACTTTGTAAACCAAAGAATGGTTTCATATCTTCCGCTAAATCTCTTTGAACAATGCAGACCATGCCCGAAATGCCAGATAATTCTATTCCTCAAAAACAGACCGAGCTTTTTGAAATATGGATAAAAATATATATCCAATGGATATATTTCGCTATCGTCAACAAAATTACCGGTCTGCCAGCAAAGGCTTCCATCATTTGTAAGAACCCGTTCAATTTCTTCCAATACAGGTAATAAATTTTCTATATATTTATCAATACTGCTTTTCGTTTCATACTCTTTTCCAATATTATAAGGCGGTGATGTTATAATCAATTTTACGGAATTAGAAGGCAGCGATTTACAAAATTCTAATGCATTTTTACACTCATATTTATAT
>CAMWLB010000034.1 GCA_947174985.1 uncultured Lachnospiraceae bacterium
ATCCTATGCCCGGACTGGCTGGAAATCGTCACACCGACGCCGCCCTCCCTGATTACTTTTCCGACTTCTTCCAGCAAAACGGCTGTACCATATAAGTCGACCTTTAAGATTGCTTCAATCGGCGCCTGACTCGGCGAAACGCCCGCCGCATTGACCAGCATGAAAATTTCACCATATTCCCTTGCTTTTGTAATCAGATTCAGTATGGAATCACGGGAAGACAGATCCATTTCCATAGCGACTACGTCAAATCCCGCATTATTCATAATCTCCGCAATCGCCTGTGCATTCTCCGGTTTTTTATCACCAATCACAATTTTCTTCCCATAGCCCATCCGGCGTGCAATCGCCATGTCAATCTGGCCCGCTCCGGTTAAGATCATTACATCCTTCATTTCAAATCGTTCTCCTTTCAACATTTATATTACTTTGCAAAATAAATCGCAATTTCTTTCATTCTCGCGCTCTGCGCTGTATGGAACGGACAACGATTATCACAATGACCGCAGCCGATACAGGCATCTGCCTTAACGCGAAGTTTTTCATAATGATTTGCTGCCATGGCATCTCCCGCAAGAGCCAAGTCATAATATTTATTTACCAGCCCCACATCAATCCCTGCCGGACAGGGCTGGCAATGGTTGCAGTAAACACAGTTACCCATAGCGGCTTCAGGGGTAAACTGGCCGATCATGGAGTAATCCCGTTCCTCCGCGGGAGCTTCGGCAAAGCCTATAAGCGCCTCCAGGTCTTTCATATTCCGGACACCGGGAACCACCGACAGCACACCGGGACGGTCCAGGGCATACTGGATACACTGATATCTGCTCATTGCCTCCCCGAAAGGTGAAGTCTTTCCATCTAAAAGCTTTCCTCCATGAAACGGCTTCATTACAGAAATACCAATACCCTCTGCCTCGCATCTGCGGAATAATGCTGCCCGTTCTTTCGTAGAACCGATTCCATATGCATCCCCCTGTTCCAGATCATAAGCCGGATTGACGGAAAACATCATCATATCTACAACACCTGTATCCAAAATACGCTCCGCCACAGAAGGAGTATGGGACGAAAAACCAATATAATGTACTTTTCCCGCTTCTTTCATCTCCCTGATATAATCAAAAATACCGGCAGACACGAGCGCATCATAGTCATTGTCCTCGTCCACGCAATGCAGGAACCCGAAATCCGCATAATCTGTTCCCAACATCTTCAATTCCCATTCAAAGGTTTCTTTCACCTTCTTAAAATCCCTTGACCAGCCATACTCACCATTTTTGTTATACACCGCTCCAAAGTGCATCTGGAAAAATACTTTATCACGCTGTCCGGTTATTGCCCTGCCAAAGGGTTCATAAACATTCTTTCCCCCGGCACAAAGGTCAAAGAAGTTAATGCCATTTGCAACAGCAGTACGGATAACCTGTTCTATTTCTGTGTCAGGACATTTCTGGATACCACCCATTCCAAGTCCCAGTACACTCAGTTTCTCTCCATGCTTTCCATGAGGAAGTTTACGATACTCCATTATTTTCCCTCCGCTTCTTTTTCCATTTTTGCTGCTGCATCGTTTACACAGCGCAGCGCATTCAGACTTCTCGGATAGCCGATAAAAGGCAGGCATTGGGATATTATCTTGATCAGGAATGCCTTGTCATTTCCGATCCTCATATTCGCCGCCGCATGGCTGGTAAGCTGCGGCTCACAGCCGCCCTGCGCCGCCAGAAAACAGAATGTAATCATTTCCCTCTGTTTATAATCCAGACCGGTACGGGTATAGTAGTCGCCGAAGCAGTTATCCGCCAGCCATAAATTGATGTGGCGGCTCTCCTCCGGACCGGATTTCCAGAAATCCCTCATTCCTTCCCCAAAGATATCCACCTGTGCTTGGGTTCCGGCCTCCCTGCGGTTTTCTGTGGTTGTGGTTGACTGTGGCGGAAGCGGCAGGCTGATACCCTTTTCTTCAAACACCGCATTGGTGATCTTCAAAAACGGGAAAACACGCCCGATCCCCAGATATGCAACCGCCTGATAGACAATTTCCTTGATCTCCACGGGGGTAACATCAAAATTAAGCGCCGCAGGGATTATGGCACGGAACTCATCTGTCCCCTGACATCCAAGCAGTGTGGCAAGGATTGCCATAAACCGTGTCTTACCGTCCAGGTCATCGTGACCTGCCACTTCTTCAAAAGCAAAATTGTCGAACCGCTCCATAAATTCCGGGTCGGTTTCCAAAAAGGTGGAATGATACCCCGGAAACATCTTTTCATGATAGTTTTTTGCAAATTCAGTAATCGCCATATTTTTGTCTCCTTTCTTATCGACGCAGACCGCTGCCAGCCTGTTACTTTTCAAATTCCCCTGCCACATCAACCAACAATTCACGGATGTGAAGATGCTGCGGGCAGGCTTTCTCGCACTTGCCGCATTTGATACACTCCGAGGCTTTCGCCTTTCCGCCCCCGGTATGCACCACATTGTAATAATAATCAGCGTTCCAGTCATGGTAAATCTGCTTTGTGTTCATAACCGCAAACAGATCCGGAATCGCGATATGTTTCGGACAGCCAGCCTCGCAGTAACGGCAGGATGTACAGGAAATCAGGTTCATGGAACGGAAAATTTCCTGCACCCGGCCTACTGCCTCCAGCTCCTGATCCGACAAGGGTCTAAAATCCTTCATATAGCTGATATTGTCCTGCATCTGCGCCATGTCACTCATGCCCGAAAGAACCATCATAACCCCCTCAAAACCGGCGGCAAAACGAATTGCGTAACTGGCAGGGCTCCCACTCTTTAATTCTTCCAGAATTGCCTTTGCATTTTCCGGCAGATTAACAAGATTTCCTCCCTTAACCGGTTCCATGACAATCACCGGCTTGCCAAATTTCCGGCAGACCTCATAGCACTTACGGCTCTCCACCGCCGGGTCATCATAATCAATATAATTAAATTGAATCTGTACCACCTCAATCTGCGGATACTCGTTCAGAATCTGCTCTAAAACCTCCGCCCGGTCATGGAAGGAGATACCAAAATGACGGAATTTCCCCTCTGCCATCAGTTCCAGAGCGGTTTCGTATGCATGGCACTTTTTAAAATATGCAAAATTATCCGTACCCTGCGCGTGCATCAGATAAAAGTCAAAATAGTCCACACCACAAGCGGCAAGCTGGCTTTCAAAAAACGGACGGATGTCCTCCTGCTTCTGAAAGAGAAAATTGGTCAGCTTATTCGTCAGGATATAGCAGTCACGTGGATATCGGCTGGTAAGGCAGGTTTTTAAAGCTGTTTCGCTTTTCCCCTTCAAGTAACCGTGTGCCGTGTCAAAGTAATGAAAGCCGTTCTCTAAAAAGGTATCCACCATACGGGAAAACTCCTCCGTATCCACCTCCCCGCCCTTCATCAGCAGACGCATACAACCAAATCCAAAATTCTTTTTAATCTGTTCCATAACTACACCTTCTTTCCCATTTCATAAGCCTGCTCATAGGACGGATGCCAGTAAACATCCCCTTTGTCCCAGGTTCCCATTCCATAAACGATACCCTTTTCCTGCGCATCCGGAAGGCACCGGATAAATCTGTTTTCCGGCGAGACTTTTATGGTCTGCCAGACAGCGGTCGATCAGCACTTTCATCTGCGCACTGACCGAGTAAAAATAGACTGGGGAAGCCAGCAGGATCACGTCAGCTTTCAGTAGTTTCGAGAATATATCTGCCATTTCATCCTTTATGGCACAGGTATGCGTTTCCATACAGGCATAACAGGCATTGCAGGGAGATACTTTCTTATCTCGGAGCATAATTTTTTCTTCGTTCTTTCTGTCTTTATTATAAAAAAGGCCCACACCGGAATCAATTTGACTTTCGGGATATCCTTATAAGAAAAACTGATATGAAAGGGCCGCCCTGCAAAATATCAGGACGGCTCTTTCGTACAAACGTATCTATTCAAATTGTCTTTTTAATATATCTGCAAATTCTTCCACATAGTAACCTGAATTTTCCTGCTTCCAAAAAGCACAATAGTTACGGGTAATCTGCGAATCTCCTCGGGACAAAGGAATTCGGCTGATGGAAGAGCCAAAGTTTTCTGCCCTTTTCACACCTTCCACCGGCATGAATCCCTGCCCTCCGATCACCATCAGGCGGGCCTCCTCCAGATTTTCCGCATAAAGGAAATCCCCCTGAAATCCTACCACATCCTGATAGTATTCCTGTTCATTTTTCCTCTGCTCCCTTGAAGCCACAAGGATACAGGGAATGTTCTTCAATTCCTGCGGCGTAATGGACGGCAATGAAGCAATCGGGCTTCTGGAAGAAATTTCAATATACGCATTTCCTACGGTCAGAATGAGGTTCACATATTGATCTGAAAATGCCCTTCTCTGATCATTCAAAACCAGATCCACGCCTCCCGTCCGAAGCAGTTCGTACAACTCCTCATGGTTGCCATATGCAATCTTCACCGACACATCAGGATACTTGGCAGAAAACTCTTCCAATGCAAGATGAAACTCCTGTCCGCTATAACAGCGCAGATAGCCAATGACCAAATCCGCTCTATCATCTTTTGCGAGTTTGCCTGCCTCCCGGCACATCCGCTCATAGTCAGCAATCAGCACCAGACTCTTTTTATAGAAATATTCCCCTGCCGAAGTAAGTATAAATCTGCGATTTTTTCTCTCCAGCAGTGCAAACCCCAGTTCATGCTCCAATGCTTGTATCTGCTGCGAAATGGCAGATTGTGAGATGTGGCATTCCTCCGCCGCCTTCGAAAAGCTGTTATTGCGGACAACAGACTGAAAATATCTGATTTGTCGTATCATTTATCCTCCCGATCTTTCAAGGCATCCTCTTACATGTTCAAAAATCCTGTAGGTCTTGAAAACACAAGACCTGCAGGATTTTTATGTACGTAAACGCATGCTCTTATAAATACTTCTTTAACAAATCTACCTTGTCCAGCTTCTCCCAAGGCAAATCCAAATCATTTCTGCCGAAATGTCCGTATGCTGCCGTCTGCTTGTAGATGGGACGACGCAAATCCAGCATTTTGATGATGCCTGCCGGACGCAAATCAAAGTTTTCACGCACAATCTTCACAAGTTCCAGCTCGGACAGTTTGCCCGTGCCAAAGGTTTCCACGCGCACGGAGGTCGGCTGCGCCACGCCGATTGCATAGGAAAGCTGAATTTCACATTTATCTGCCAGGCCTGCTGCCACAATATTCTTGGCAACATAACGTGCTGCATAAGCCGCGGAGCGGTCTACCTTCGTGCAGTCCTTGCCGGAGAATGCGCCGCCGCCGTGACGCGCATAGCCGCCGTAAGTATCCACAATAATCTTACGTCCGGTAAGACCGGCATCGCCGTGAGGCCCGCCAATAACGAAACGGCCCGTGGGATTGATAAAGTACTTGGTATCGTCGTCTAAAAGCTCTGCGGGCAGCACTTCGTCAAATACATACTTCTTAATATCTGCATGAATCTGCTCCTGCGTTACATCCGGATCATGCTGGGTGGAAAGCACCACCGCTTCCAGTCTGAGCGGCCTCCCATTTTCATCATACTCAACAGAAACCTGGCTCTTGCCGTCCGGGCGCAGATATGATAATGTGCCATCCTTACGCACCTTGGTAAGCTGTCTGGCAAGCTTATGCGCAAGTGAAATCGGGTACGGCATATATTCCTCCGTCTCATTGGTTGCATAGCCAAACATCATGCCCTGGTCGCCCGCGCCGATTGCCTCCAGTTCTTCGTTGCTCATGGAAGCTTCCCTTGCCTCTAACGCCTTGTCAACGCCCATTGCAATATCGGCGGACTGCTCGTCAATGGCAACCATAACGGCACAGGTATTGCCGTCAAAGCCATACTCCGATTTGTCATAACCGATTTCCTTTACAGTATCCCTTACAATCTTGGGAATATCCACGTATGCTGAAGTGGTAATCTCTCCCGTAACCAGTACAAAGCCGGTACAGCTTGCAGTCTCGCACGCCACACGGCTCATGGGGTCCTGCTCCATCAGCGCATCCAGAATCGCATCGGAAACGGCATCGCACACCTTATCGGGATGACCTTCCGTCACGGATTCCGATGTAAACAACAGTTTTTCTTTTTCCATTTTGTCCTCTCTTTCTGCCGTCAAAACGGCCGTATGTCTATCTTTTCTTTTATCTACATGTGTCTAAACAGGCAAGTGGCAGACAGCATGCGATTGTCACGAAAAAAGGTCCGCTTACAATAAGCGGACCGATACGTCAATCGTTATATCCACTTATTGTTCGACCTATACTCTGACAGGAATATTCGCTCAGGGAGGCACCTTCCGCTATGCGGGGTTGCCGTGGCTTCACAGATCCTATGTATCTCCACCACTCTGAATAAGGGAAATATATTCAATTTTCTTGCCTACATACACAATACTCTTACTGTATGGCTTTGTCAACCGGTTTTTAATCTAAATTTCTGCATATCTCTGTCGGAGCTCACTTTCTCAATCTGTGCGCCGAGAGACTGCAGCTTTAAATGGAAATCCTCGTAGCCGCGTTCTATATAGTGAATCTCCTCCACAGTGGAAAATCCTTCCGCTGCCAGCGCAGCCATAACGAGCGCTGCTCCTGCCCGTAAATCGGGTGCATTGATTCTCGCGCCTGTATATTTTGTCACGCCGTTGACAATGGCGGTATTACTTTCCACCTTGATGTCCGCGCCCATTCTCGTCAGCTCGTCCACATATTTGAAACGGTTTTCAAAAATGCTCTCCGTCACAATACTGGTGCCTTTGGACAATGCCAGCGCAACCGTAATCTGCGGCTGCATATCCGTAGGGAAACCCGGGTAAGGAAGGGTCTTTACCTGCGTCGGCCTTAAAGGCTTCGCTGCAACCACACGAACCGCATCGTCAGACTCTTCAATCTCACATCCTATCTCCAGAAGCTTTGCTGTGATAGATTCCAAATGCTTGGGAATCACATTTTTTACGGTGATATCACCCTTGGTAATCGCCGCCGCAAACATAAAGGTTCCTGCTTCAATCTGATCCGGTATAATGGCGTAGTCGGTTCCATGCAGACCTGCAACGCCTTTGATACGAATCACATCGGTTCCCGCACCCTTAATATTAGCGCCCATGCTGTTTAAAAAGTTGGCCAAGTCCACCACATGCGGTTCCTTTGCCGCGTTCTCGATAATCGTCATTCCCTCTGCCAGAGCAGCCACCATCATAATATTGATAGTAGCGCCAACGGATACCACGTCCATGTAGATGTGACTTCCTTTAAGCCTCTCCGCACGCGCCTTAATCAATCCATATTCAATTTTAACTTCCGCGCCCAATGCGCGGAACCCTTTTAAGTGCTGGTCAATCGCGCGGCAGCCGATATCACATCCACCGGGCAGCGCCACCTCGGCACTTTTATATTTTGCAAGCATCGCACCCAGAAAATAGTAGGATGCCCTGATTTTTCGAATATCATTGCCATCTACCACCAGATTGTTTATCTGGGCAGCATTGATGGTTACCTTATGCCTTCCGTTTCGGTTGACCAGTACGCCGATATCCTGCATCGCCTCAAGCAGTACATTGGTATCCCGCACATCCGGAAGATTCTCTATATGAACGGTCTCATCCGTCATGACCGAAGCCGCAATAATAGGAAGCGCTGCATTTTTAGCGCCTCCTATTTCCACTTCTCCAACCAATGGATTTCCGCCCTGAATTGCGTATTGTTCCATTCTTTCCTCTTTCCGCATACCGCAGGCTGCGCCTGCGATGCTGCATCTATTTCCCCACCAATTTACCCCTGAAAGACATTAATATGCAATTACTTATTTTTACCATTATATAACTATCTGACGAATTTGTAAATACAAATACCCGTTCGGTGTTTCCTACTTGTCCAGATACGGGAGCGGATTGACCTGCGAGCCGTTGATTAACATCTCAAAATGCAGATGCGGTCCCGTACTTACGCCGGTGTTGCCGGAAAGCGCAATCCTCTGTCCCTGGGACACAGTCTGTCCCACCGATACAAGCACCTTGCTCAAGTGCGCATAGCGGGTCTGTCTGCCGTCCGGATGATTGATATAGACGCAGTAGCCGTAACCGGAGCTCCAGCCCGCCTTTACTACCGTACCGCCGCAGGAAGCAACTACCGCCGTTCCTGTGGGAACCGCCCAGTCAACTCCCTTGTGGTAGGATGAGGCTCCCTTTTTGGGCGCATTCCGCCTGCCAAAACCGGAACTCTGTTTGCCGCCGGAAATCGGTGTGATATAAGAAGGCGGAACTATGGTTCCCCGTTCTACAATCTTAGCCACTGCCTCACTCTCTACTACTTCCTTTAAGATTTCCCTGCCTGTCTCCTGGTCATTGCGGTAAGAAACAATCGCCACCACCCTTCTAAAGCCCGCGGAAGGCTCCTGAATGGTCCTTGTCTGCGTTGTATACCAGTCGTCCCTGTCTCTATAAATAATAGGTGCATCATAAATTTCTTCGTAATACATCGTCACCTGCCTGTCCACGGAAAGCTCAGGCTCCGGTATGGTAATGATAAGCTCCTGCCCCACACGAATGGTCGTGTTCACGGTTTCCAGAGCGTCATTCATAGCCACAATCTGGTCCATGGGGATATTGACCTTTATGGCAATCTCCGAGAGGGTGTCGCCGGCGACAACCTCATATACAGCATTGACCTCCTGCTCTTTGATAACCTCTTCTATTGCCTGTTCAAGCGAAGTAAGCTGTGTCACATCCAAATAAGCTTCTACGATTTCCACCTCTTCCGCGAAGCTCATATCAGTAAGCCCCAGCTTATAATCGCCGAAATCCTTTTCTCTGTCTGGCTCCACATCTGTAAGCACCTCGCCAAAGGCTGCTTCCACACCACCCCTTATCTCGGGGATGCTGTCCGCAGACTGCTCTTTTGCTTCTTCTTTGGATGTGTCGGTTATCACAGCTGTCAGAACGTCAAATTCCCTGCTGTCTTCATGCATCAGTTCCACCTGATACTTGTCTTCCGTATCATACTGGTTAACTGCCGTCTGCAAAAGCTCCACTACCTGCTCACGGCTCGCCAGATTGACCATATAATTGTTTACTTTTACGACGTAAGAGCGATGCATGGTCTTCTTGATATTAGATTCCAGCACCTCACGCATACGGTTTTTTATCTCCTGTGTATCATCCACCTTGCCCCAGAGCACGGCTGCGCCCTCCAGATTCATATCCACGTCCATAAACACCAGCTCGTCCGAATCCGAAACCAGTTCGCGCCTCACTGCCTGCAAAAGCTCCTCCGCCTGTGATTCTTCCCCGACTACTCCTACATTTTCACCGTTTAAATAGATGGTGAACATATTGTCCTCCTGCTCTTCCCATTTGGAATAAGAGGGCAAAAAGAGTGCCGCTACAAAAAGTATGCCCGCAGCTAATTTCATATATGTATATCTCAGTCTTTTATGATGTATGGTAATTATTCTCAACATAATTCTCTATGATTCTTTCTTTTAGTTCACAATTTTGTAACAATCGACAAATTCATTCTAACAGCATTTTTTTCAGTTGTAAAGAAATTGTTGATGCGGATATAATGTTACTAAGGATGGTATTTGTCATGGAGCAGATTATTTTTCATATTGATGTCAATTCTGCATATTTAAGCTGGACTGCGCTCGAGCGGCTTGCCGCCGGAGATTCTGTTGACTTGCGCCTGATTCCCTCCATCATTGGCGGGGACATCAGCCGCAGGCATGGCGTTGTGCTTGCCAAATCCATCCCGGCAAAGGCTTACGGCATTGTCACCGGCGAGCCTGTGGTAAACGCCGTACACAAATGCCCCCATCTTACAATTGTTCCGCCCAGCCATGAAATGTATGAGAAAAAAAGCCGCGCCCTGATGCAGTATTTGTCCGGCATCTGCCCCGAAATCGAGCAGGCAAGCATCGACGAGTGTTACATGGACTTTACCTCCGTGGCACATCTCTATCCTTCCCCCGAAAGCGCCGCCACCACCATCAAGGACGAAATTTTTTCGCGCTTCGGGTTTACGGTCAACATTGGCATTTCCGATAAAAAGGTTCTCGCCAAAATGGCTTCGGATTTTAAAAAACCCAATCTGGTGCATACCCTGTATTCTTACGAAATCAGGAAAAAGCTCTGGCCGCTTCCCGTCTCCTCTTTATTTATGTGCGGACATTCCAGTGTCGATACGTTAAAGAAGCTGGGAATTATTACCATCGGCGATTTAGCAGAGACAAATCCTGACATTTTGTCATCTCATTTAAAGAGCCACGGCACGCTTTTATGGAATTATGCAAACGGCATAGACGATTCCGTCGTGATACACCAGCCGGCAAAGAGAAAGGGCGTGGGCAATTCCACGACCTTAAGCCATGATGTAATAGACCGCATCGAAGCCGCGCGGATTCTACTCTCTCTTGCAGAATCCGTAAGCGCCAGCCTGCGTTCTTCCCACGAAGCCGCCGGTCTTGTCTGTGTAGAAATCAAATACAGTTCTTTTAAGTCCGTGTCCCATCAGACGGTTCTGGATACTCCGTCCGCTTCCACGGATGTAATCTATCAGGTTGCCCTCTCGCTTTTTGACGCCCTATGGGACAGCACTCCCATCCGGCTTTTGGGAATTCGCACCTCAAAGCTTGTCTCAGCGGACGAGCCGGTGCAGCTCTCACTTTTTGACCTTGCCGCCGCAGTGCCGGAAAATGAAAAGCAGAAAAAGCTGGACGCTGCGCTTGACTCCATACGGAATAAATACGGCCGGGAAGCCGTCGTCAGAGGCAGCTTTCTCCGCTCTCCCGATAAGGACTCATAAAATTTTCCAAAAAGAAAATAGGGATTGCTCCCTATTTTTTTCTGATGCTATAGCCAAAGGTTCCCAAAAGCTCTCCCGTCGCCAGATAGGCACCGTGCGAATAGACGATGGGCTCTGCTTTTTCCAGATGAAATTTATTGTTTGTATCCATATACTTTTCATCTGCGTGCACCGCCACCACCTCTGCCAAAAACATGTCGTGCGTGCCAAGAGGTTCAACCCTGATGACCCGGCATTCGAGGTTGACCGGGCTTTCCGCAATCAGCGGCGCTTTTACCACCTCACCGGGCAGCGGCGTCAAATGCATTTCGGCAAATTTATCCACATCCCTGCCGCTCTTCACACCGCAATAGTCGGTGGCAAAGACAAGTTCCTTTGTCGTCAGATTAATGACAAACTCGCCCGTCTCCCGAAGCAGCCCATAGGAATATCGCTCCGGGCGCACCGATATGGACACCATGGGCGGGTCGCTGCACACAGTCCCCGCCCACGCAATCGTAATAATATTTTTTTCTCCGTGTAAGCCGGCAACGCTCACCATAACCACTGGTAGCGGATATAGCATATTGCCCGGCTTCCAAAGCTGCTTACCCAAAATTTTCCTCCATCGCCAGGCACACGCCTGACATAAAAACAATCGTGTTAAATAATGTGGAGATACACCAGTATCTGGAACGCAAGACCCGCAGCCGATACCAGCAGCGCGATAACGGAAATTCCAAGCACCGCGCCCAGCTTGCCTGACAGGGACGAGGTATTCTTTCCGGCTGCCTCATTCTGCTTTGCCATTTCATCTACCACCACAGCCTGCACATTGCGGTAAACCCTGACGTCCTCCCTGTGTACATGTTCTGTAAGCTGGTCAAAACGCTCTGCCTGCGCTTCCTTGAGTGCGGACAGCAGTGTGTTCAACTCTTCCGTATTCTGCCCCGCTGCCTGCAGCTCTGCAAACTTCGCCATTCCGCTCTCTATCAGGGCTTCTGTCTTTTCCGTGTTCTGCTCCAGCTTATCAGCGCTGCGTTCCGTCCTCACAACAGCAGCTTCCAGATCACCGGCTCCACGCTCCGTCCTTGCGGCTGCCACCTCCAGACGCCCCACATGCTCTTCCATCTGTGCTGTGCCGCGCTCTACTTTCGCCGCACTCTGCTCCGACATGGAAAAGCTTTGCAAAATCTTCTCTGCACCCTGTTCTATCTGTTCCGCGCTACGTTCTACCTTCGCCACACTCAGTTCAAGATTTTCCGTATTCTGTTCTGTCCGGAGCACACTTCTGCCAAGCTTATCTGTGTCCTGCTCCATTCTGCCCAGCTCTTCCTCCAGACGCTCTGCACACTGCATGGTGCGAACGGCACTCTGCTCTGCTCTCGCTGCGCCCTGCTCCAGCCTCTGCACATGCAGCGCACTCTTTTCTCCCTCTTCTTTGACCTGACGCAGAACCTCTTCATAGAGAGCGTTCTGTTCCTTTAAATGGGAAAGCTCTGCTGTCTCAGCCGCCGTATTTGCTTTGATCACTTCCTGGGCATTCAGTCTCTGCACCAGTTTATCCATAAACGTATCCATCCATTTTCCTCCAACCATGTCGTTATCACTTCCGTTCCCTCTGGGAAATATTGAATGTACTGCCCCAATCAGTTTTTATTATGCTTTACAGTCTATATTTTATCATTTCTCATTACAAAAAACAACATAAAACGAGAACGTTTTATTTTTGTGCATATTGCATATTTTCTTTCAGTCATCGCTGTTTTCTTTTTGCAGTTTTTACTATTTCTTTACACCTTATTCATAATTTGTTCATAATTCACTGGTATACTAACATATGTAGTCGATGTAAAAATCCCATTGCACACATAGATAAATTTTTTCATAATAGCCCCGGTACAGCAATGTATCGGGGCACTCCTCATTTTATGAGCCGTTTTCCTGTTCAGTACTCAGACCTAAGATTTTTTCGTTCAAGGAAAGCATTCTGGCATCCAAATCCGACACCATCTTGGCACACGCTATCAGCTCGTTTTTGATGTACTCAGGCGCGTCTCCCTCAAACTTGTAGTGCATCTTGTGCTCTAAGCTCGCCCAGAAATCCATGGCGACTGTTCGTATCTGTATCTCCACCTTGGTCTCTACCATCTTATTGGAAAGATAGACCGGAACTGACACCAGCATGTGGTAGCTTTTATAGCCGCTTGCCTTCGGGTATGTAATGTAATCTTTGATAGACAAAATCTTAATATCCTTCTGCTCTCCGATCATCTCCGCAATGCGGTAGATATCCGAGGCAAAGGAACAGATAATCCGTATTCCCGCTATATCATCGACATACATTACCATGTTATCTATCGTGGATTCATAGCCTTTACGTTTCAGCTTTTTGACTATGCTCTCCGGCGTCTTAATCCGTGACTTGATATGCTCTATGGGATTGTACCTGTGTACATGTTGAAATTCGTCGTTCAGAACTTCCATTTTCGTCTGTACCTGCTTCAGTGCCGCGCTGTAAATCAGGTTCACTTCATTCCAACTGTCAATACCGTTGTCCTTGTATTTACATTCGCTCCATTCCATAATAAAACTTTCTCCTTACTTCTATACCATTACGAAATTCTATACGTACAGTATATCACACTTTTTGGAGTTTGTATATTTTATACAATAATTTAAGTTTTTTTTAAGATTTTATGTGAATTATTATATATTTATGCAAGGCGTGACAGAGAAAGAGTTTTCTGTTATGATGTCATTATGCGAGAGGCACCGCTATTTTTTAATGGGTAAGCAGATAGAAAATCATACCGGAGGTTTCATATGTTTCGTTTATGGGCTAAGATTTTTAAGGACAACCGTATGCTGAAAGATACCGTCATCGAAGACGGCAGCGACGACACCCGCACGCACAAGATTTTTCATGCGCTGGACGAGGTCTGCTGCCGGTTCGATTTGGGCAGGCCCATCTGGCTTGACGCCACGGTAAAGGAATTTCAGCGGCACAGCAAGGCACGCTTTACACAGGATAATTTTATCGAAGCTGTCGATTTCGATTATCTGGAAATCCATGTCATTAAGGAAGATTGTTAAGCTACTCCTCCCTACATTATAGAATCCAGTTCTTCCAGTTGTTCATAGGTATACTCTTTTCCCTGGTATGTAATGACTATGTTCGGATCGCCTGCGAAACCATAAGGTCCGCCTATGGTGCGTATCCCATCCGGCAGGGATACACGAGTCAAATTTACACACTTTCCGAATGATCCCACCTCAATGCGCTGAACACTGTCGGGAACCGTAAGGCTTGTAATGTTTTCATTTTCCCATGCGGCATACCGCACAACCCTGATCACACCATCCGGTATTACCAAGTCGCCTTCATATAACGTCGCGTCCAGCAACATATTGTTTACAATTACCAGTGGCGCTTCCTGCTTTTTGTTTTCCAGCCAGGGTGTCCCCCAGAATACAGCTTCCCAAAACTTGGTGATTTCTCCGGACAACACAACGCTTGTCAGATTGGTACAGTCTTCAAATGCATGTCCTCTGAGCTCCGTATCTTCATTTCCCTTTATGACAACGCTGTTTAGCGTGGTGCAGCCGGCAAACGCGTATGACTCAATATAAACAAATCCTTCCGCTTCAAAGTAGACATCCGTCACCCCCGATTCGCTGAAAACGTAGTCGTCTATTGAAATAACAGGTTGTCCGCCGAGACTTGTCGGGATTTTTACCACGCCGCCTTCTCCCAGATATTCATTAATCTCCACCCCTACACATCCACTGAGTTTAATTCCGCTGAAACGGAAGTCCTCCTCCGGAGCCTCTTCAACGGCTGACCAGTCTAAAACAGGCTCTTCCTTCTCCATCTCAACCCACACAGCCTGCGTGCTGCCCTCTTCCTGCTCATCCTTACTGCTCTCCGTGCCCTGTGCTGCGTCCTGTCCGCCTGTCGCATCCTGCCCGGTCTGTCCGCCCTGTTTGCTATTATCCTTGCCACAGGCGGTCGCCGAAAATGCCAGCATGCACGCCAGTACCAAACCTAAAACTCTTTTTTTCATAATATTGTTTCCTCCTTGTAAAAAGCTGTTTTCATTTTAATGAAATATATTACGCAGCTCACTCAAGTCCTCATAGGTATATTCCTTTCCCTGATAAGTAATGACAATATCCTTGCAGTCTGTGTAGGCATTCAGACCGTAATCCTCAATATCATCGGGAAGGTTTATGCTGGTCAGACCGGTACAATAGATGAATGCATCTGCATCAATCCAGCTGACACTGTCGGGAAGCGTAAGGCTTGTAATGTCCGCATTACTCGCAAATGCCTGCTCTCCTATTCTGATTACCCCATCTGGTATAACCACGTCACCGGTGCACGTTTTCCCGTCCACCAACACATAATTTAGAATCACAAGCGGGTTTTCCTGCCTTTTATTTTCCAGCCATGGCGTACCTGAAAACGTATTGTAACCAAAATGAACAAACTCTTCGGACAGAACAATACTTGTCAAACTTTCGCATTCATAAAATACAAGATCGCCCATGTACGATTCTTCACCGGCTATTATCACAACACTATTCAAATCGTCGCAGCCCTTGAAAGCATAGCCTTGCACATGGAGAAATGACTCCGTCTCGATATATACATCCGTTACATCTTGTTGAAAAGCTGCCCTATGAATTGAAATAACCGGCTTTCCATCATAGGTCCCGGGAACTTTTACCACCGTGTCTTCTCCCCAATAATACTGGAGCTCTACCCCTTCGATTCCGTCAATGGTAATATTCGTAAACCAGAAATCCTCCTCCGGCGGCGTCTCAACGGCTGACCAGTCTATGACAGGCTCTTCCTTTTCCGGTTCCACCCATACAGGCTGCGTGCTGCCCTCCTCCGGCTCATCCGCACCACTCTCCGTGCCCTGTGCTGCATCCTGTCCGCCTGTCGCATCCTGCCCGGTCTGTCCGCCCTGTTTGCTGCCATCCTTGCCGCAGGCGGCCGCCGAAACTGCTAACAAACATACAAGTACCATGCTTAAAACTCTTTTTTTCATATGTCCTTTTCCTCCCATTTCGATTGCTTTTCTACATAACCGGACTGCAAAATAAAAGCCGCGTCATGTAAGTATAACAATTTTATCACAAAAACAGCGCCTCTAACCAAAAATGGCGTGAGCGGCGGAAAATCTGGTGTAAGCGGTCACTATTTATTTTTTCTTTTCTATATTGACATCTCAGTTTTTATGTTGTAGTATGAAG
>CAMWLB010000035.1 GCA_947174985.1 uncultured Lachnospiraceae bacterium
GTCAGGAAATCAGGGACAATCAGCTTGGCTGGGACATTACGGATTTCGGCTGCGGCGACTTTGATAAAATCGGGCTTACGGCGCTGACCCTGCGCAACGGCAACCAGAAAAATCCAGCCTATACAAAGCCCTATGCGGAAAAAATCCTTGTGGCCAGAGAGGGGCAGGTGACGCCCATGCATTTTCACTGGTACAAGATGGAAGATATCATAAACAGAGGCGGAGGCGTTCTGATGATGCAGCTTTACTGCGCCACAGAGGACGATAAACTGGATATGAAAAAAGATGTGGAGATTGTGTCTGACGGGGTGAAACTGACCCTTCCCGCAGGCGGGATTCTGGAGCTTTCTCCCGGGCAGAGCGTCACATATACGCAGCGTCTCTATCACGCCTTCTGGGGCAAGGAGGGATGCGGTGACGTGATTGTAGGTGAAGTCAGCATGTGCAACGACGACAGCACGGACAACTGCTTTTTAGAGGCGCCGGGTCGATTCCCGGGCATAGAGGAGGACGAGGAGCCGTACCGCCTCTTATGCAACGAATATCCGGAGCCTGCAAAATGACAACGGTATAGTACCACATTTTGCAATCATTTAATAAGGCAGCACCGGAAAGGACAGAAGAATGGCAAAACAGAGACAGGCAGACGGAAGAGACTGGATTGACGGACATGTACATGTGATGGGCGGCGGTATCAAGGAGACGGAGGAGCTTGCGGAAAAGCAGCGGCAGCTTGGCTATACGCAGTCTGTATTCTTGAGTCTGGAAGGGATGGGCGATGCGGCACAGAATGCCCTCGCCATCTATTTCAAGCTTCTCTCGCCGGCACATTATGCGTTTGGCGGGCTGCATTACCGTTTTCCCTATGATTTTGGAAAAGAGGCAGAGCGGCTGAAGCGCATCGGGCTGGACGGGATAAAGATGATAGAGAACAAGCCGACGGAAAGAAAGAAGCTTGGCTATGCCCAGAATGACGCGCGCTATCAGAGCCTGTACCGGACGCTTTCCGAGCTGCAGATGCCGCTGCTTGCACATGTAAATGACCCCGTGGAATTCTGGCATGGGGATAAAATTCCCGAATGGGCGGCGGCAAGCGGATACTTTTATGGAGACGACAGTTTTCCCTCCTATGAGCAGCTTTTATCGGAGACGCTTGCCATGCTGGAGGCGTACCCCAAAATGAAGGTGTGCATTGCACATTTTATGTTTTTGGCAGACGATTACGCCAGGCTGTGCAGGATAATGGATCGTTTTCCCAATCTGCGGCTGGATATCACGGCGGGGACGGAGATGTATTTTTCCTTTACAAAAAATCCTGCGTTGTGGAGGGAGTTCTTTTTAAAGTATCAGGGCAGAATACAGTATGGTACGGACAATGTGAATGTGAACAGCGAAGAAGAGGCGTACAATATGGCGGTGGTAAACCAGATGGAGCAGGATTTCTTATGCAGCGCACAGCGCTTTGACGTCTGGGATAAGCAGGTGCAGGGCATCGGTCTTCCCAAAGAGACGGTGCGCAAAATCGCGGTAGATAATTTCCATGATTTTGCAAGTCCGGCGCCGGCGAAGATAAACCGTAAGGAGGCGGCAGTCTATTTATATGAGCGGCTGAGCAACCCTGCTTACCGTCTTTCTGCAAAAGAACGTGATATTATTTGGGAGGTATACTCAAATTGCGTATAGATAGCGAAGAGAACCTTGATTTTGCTGTGGTTTGACGATATAATTGTAAAAAGGGATTTTTTCGTAAAGGTGGTCTGGGAAATGAAAAACAGCATATCCATAAAGGATATATCAAAGCAGGCAGGGGTTTCCATTGCAACGGTATCTCGAATTATCAACAAGAACGGGCGCTATTCCGAAGAAACGGAAAAGCGTGTCATGGATATTATCAAGGCGAACAATTATGTCCCGAACATGGTGGCAAAGGGGCTTCGTACGCAGAAGATGAAAAATGTAGGTATTATTGTACCGGACATCACCAATGAATTTTTTATGAAGCTGGTATATGAGATTGAAAAAAATCTTTTTAAAGAGGGTTATGAAACCTTTTTGTGCAACACGGATGAGGATGAGGAACAGGAGCGCAAGAGGGTGCATATGATGGCTATGCAGAATGTCTGCAGCCTGATTTATGTATCGGGAGGCGTATCAGATTTACAGGATGCAATCAGGGATTTGCCGACGGTTTTTATTGACCGTGTCCCGGATGAGGCTCTGGGAAATTACTGCACGGTGGAGAGCGACAATATACAGGGCGGGTATCTGGCGACAAAGGAGCTTTTGGACTGCGGCTGCCATAATATCCTGCTTATGACCAGCCGCAAGAAGATATCCGGCTATGTGGAGCGTTTTGAGGGCTATGTCAAGGCGCTGCTGCGTGAGGGCCTTGAGGCGGCTGATATCCATGTGGTCTATCTGGAACAGCTCAACTATGATGCCGCCTATAAAGAGATGGTGCGTATGCTGGATGAAGGAAGCTTTTCCTACGACGGTATTTTTGCCACATCGGACTGGCTGGCAATCGGCTGCTACAAGGCGCTGACGGAGCGCGGGTACCGGATTCCGCAGGATGTAAAGCTGGTGGGGTATGACGATATTTCCGTGACGGCGTTTAACGGCGTGCCCATCACGACCATCCATCAGCAGGTGGACGAAATGGGAGCGCGCGTAGTGGAGCAGCTTCTCAGTATTATGCGGCAGGAAAAGGTGGAACAGGACGTGATTAAGGTGCCTGTGTATTTGGTTCCAAGAGAATCGACAAGAGGAAAAACAGAGTAGTCTGTAAAAGGAGAGGTGTCAGCACCTCTTTCTTTTGGAAACGTGAGAAAACGATTAACCAAGGAGGCAGAGGAGATGGGAAAAGAGGTAATCATATGTCTTGATATCGGAGGGACTAATTGCAGAATTGGTCTGGTAGACAGGGCGTATGAAGTGTACGCGCAGCAGATACTGGGGACGGCAGGGTTGGCGAAAGAGGATTTTATGAGCGGTCTGCTGCAGTTGATTGGGCAGTATCGGGAGACCTATCAGGAGGATTTTCAGATAAAGGCGGTTTCGCTGGGATTTCCCTCCACAATCGACCGCACCAGAAGAAAACTGCTTTCTACGCCGAATATTGAAGGCATGGACAATATAGAAGTGGCGGATATTCTGGAAGAACGGCTTAAACTTCCGGTATATCTGGAAAAAGACGTCAATCTCCTTTTGCTCTATGATTTGTTTTCTTTACAATTGGAGGAGGATTCTACGGTAATCGGGATTTATTTTGGAACGGGAATCGGAAACAGTATTTACATGGACGGCAGGCTGCTGTATGGACGAAACGGCGTTGCGGGAGAGTTGGGTCATATTCCCCAGCTTCATGCAGATACGGTCTGCGGATGCGGCAACAAGGGCTGCATCGAGCCGATAGGCGGCGGCAGATGTTTAGAGGAACTGTGCGCCGGAAAGTTTGCCGGTACACGGATTCGGGATATTTACAAGCGGTATTGGGACACGCCGGAGCTGAAAAGGCAGGTAGAGGCCATGTCCATACCGGTAGCCACGGAAATCAATATTTTAGACCCTGATTACGTGATTTTGGGAGGCGGGCTGCTGCAGATGGAAGGGTTTCCGCTGAAAGCGCTGGAGGAAAATATTTACAGGCATGCGCGAAAGCCTTATCCCGCGGAAAATCTGCGCTTTCTGTATTCTAACGCCAATCAGGAGAATGGCATCATAGGAGCCGGTATTTACGGCTGGAAGAAATGGAGGGAAGTAGAAAAAAATGAAACATCTTATGTATAAAAATCCCATATGGCCGGAGTCCGTGCCGGATCCGTCCGTCATTCGCGCAGAGGACGGGAGAGTGTACTGTTATGGAACGCCGGATATCTGGGAGAACGGAAGTGTTCCGCAGATTCCCATACTGAGCTCCATGGATATGGTGGAGTGGATTTACGAGGGCAGCGTATTTTCCACATGTCCTTCCTGGGAAGGCGGGGATGTGCTTTGGGCATGTGAAATTGCAAAGATAAAGGAAAATTATGTGCTCTATTATACGCTGATGGACGGAGAAGGAAAGCCGCGTATCGGACGCGCTTTTGCAAAGTCGCCCAAAGGGCCTTTCACGGATGCGGGCTGTCTGATACGCCCCGAGGATGCGCTGGGAATCTGGGCAATCGATCCTTTTCCTGTGGAAGACGAGGCAGGAAACTGGCATCTGGTCTGCGGCAATTACGAGCAGGGGACCTGTATCTTTCCTCTTTCAGAGGATGGGCTTTCCCTGAGCGGTCCGGCTGTTTCTCTGACGCCCGGGTATGAGGGCATGTGTGTTATCCGGCGGAACGGCTATTACTATATGCTCGGTTCCCTTGGAACCTGTACGGACGGAGAAAACACATCCTACCATATGGTGTGTGCAAGAAGCAAAAACTTGTACGGTCCCTATACGGACAGAAACGGGCTTCCTGTGACGGAAGAGACTAAGGATGGGGAAGAACTGCTGGTAGTAGGCGGTTCCCAAGAGGGGCAGGGCCGTTTTATCGGTCCGGGCAATGCCAGCTTTTTCACTGACGACGAGGGAGAAATATGGCTTGTGCTCCATGCGGTTGACAGAGAGCATATGTTTTTACAAGACGGCGGCACAAAGAGAGTGCTCTGCATGGAGAAGCTGTACTGGGACGAAGCGGGCTGGCCTTATACGGAAGAAAAGCAGGTGCTGGACAAGGAAAGACCGGCGCCGAGTATGGCGTTCCAGCTTGCTTTCTGCTCCGGCGTGGCGTCGGGCAGCTCCTTTAGGGAATAGCACATGCCAAGCTGTTCCCATTTGGCAGCGCCGAGGGAGTGGTAGGGCATGATTTCCACCTTGTATATGCAGGAAAAGCGCTGTTTTAAGCGCGCTGCGTCTGTAATATGGGAAGGGGTGTCGTTGATGCCCGGAATAATGGGAAGGCGCAGGCAGACGGGCTTTGCCGCCTCGTCCAGACGGCGCAGGGTGTGTTCCCAAAGGTCTCCGGAGGCATGGGTATAGCGGAAGAGTTCCTCCTGCGAAGAAATTTTGTAGTCAAGCAGGAACAAATCCGTCAAAGGAAGAATCGCTTCCAGGATGTCTTCTTTGATATAGCCGTTGGTTTCCAGACAGGTGTGTATGTTCTCTGCTTTGGCAAGGGAAAGAATTTCCAGCAGAAAATCCGGCTGCAGAGTGGGCTCGCCGCCGGAAAGAGTAATGCCGCCGCCGCTCGTATCGTAGTAAGCTTTATCTTTTCGCACAATGCCCATGACCTGTGCGGCAGAAAGAGAAAAGCCCAGTACGGACAGCGCTTTTGCAGGGCATACGGCGCAGCATTTGCCACAGGACTTGCAAGCGTCAAAATGGACCTGATGTGTGTCCCCTGTCACAGTATGGACGCTTGCGGGGCATACGTCGGCGCATTTGCCGCAGTGTGTGCAGAGATGGTTTAAGTATCTTAGCTGTGGCTGCATGGAGAAGGATTCCGGATTGTGGCACCACGCACAGCGAAGCTGGCAGCCCTTGAAAAAAATAGTGGTTCTGATGCCGGGACCATCATGATAAGAACAGCGCTGGATATCGAATAACATGCCCATGGGATACCTTCTTTCACAGTTTTACCGCAAATACAGGACATGCGGCGTTGAGTAAACGTTTAATCAACTTTATCATAATATAGTTTTTACAAATTGTCAATTATAACAGTGCCGGCAGGCAAATGGGAGATACAGGACATTTGCCTGCCGCGCAGAAAAGAGGGAAAGATGACATTTTATGAATATGTAACGGAGTTTACAAGGGTATATCAGGAAAATATGGAAGAAAGCGCGGCCATGCGGGAGGCGAGATGTGTGGAGGTAATGAGCCGCTATGTCTTTCTGCCGATGCAGGCCGGAGAATGTGTGGCGGGCAGGAAGCGCGTGCTGCCGGTTGGCTTTTCCAACGAGCCGCTTTTGGGCAGAAGCGTCGGCTATTTCTATGACGAGCCGCGCGCCATGGAAGCGCTGCAGGCAGATGGCGCTTCAGAGGAGCAGGCTGTGGAGGTAAAGCGTCTTTTGGAATACTGGAAGACGCAGGAAACCAGATACCAGCTCCGGCAGTCCTATCCGGATGACATCAAACGTGCCATGCCGGAGGATATATACTGGGAGCACTCACAAGTTGCGTTCCCCCTCTACAGAGTGGTGGGCGCTTATATGGACTATGACAAGCTGCTTTCTCTTGGCCTTGACGGAATGAAAAAGATGACGGAGGACTGTGCGGAGCGTGCCGCAAAGCGGGGTGAAGGAACGGAATTGTACACAGCGTGCGGGATTGCGCTGGATGCACTGTCCCGTGTCTGTGAGAACTATGGCAGGCAGGCGGCAGAGCTGCATCAGGAGAAGCTTTCAAATGCGCTGTACAAAATCGCGCATAAGGCGCCGGAAACATTCTTGGAGGCGCTGCAGCTTGCATGGCTCTACAGCCTGATAAGCGGCGTGTTAAATTACGGCAGGATGGACGATTACCTCGGCGATTTTCTGGAGAGGGATTTGGCTGCGGGCATTTTGACGGAGCAGGAGGCGCTGAACTATCTTTGCGATTTGTGGAGGTTAGTAGATGAAAGGAAGACAGTTTTCCACGGCAGAATAATCATAGGCGGCAGGGGCAGGCACAACGAGTCTGCGGCGGACCGCTTTGCCCTGCTTGCCATGGAAGCCTCCCGCATCGTGGCGGAGGCGGAGCCCCAGTTGTCCCTTAGGTTTTATGAAGGACAGAATCCGGCGCTGATGAAAAAAGCGCTGGAGGTCATCGGAGAGGGAAAAATCTATCCGATGCTCTACAATGACGATGTCAACATTCCCGCCGTGCAAAAGGCATTTGAAGTGTCCTATGAGGATGCGGAGGATTATGTATTTTTTGGCTGCGGGGAATATGTCCTGAACAAAAAGAGCATAGGCTCGCCAAACGGCATTATTAATCTGTTAAAAGCGCTGGAAGTTACACTCTTTAACGGCTATGATATATGGGATGACAAAAAGCTGGGACTGCGACTGGGCAGTCTGACCGATTTTGATACCTTTGAGGAGCTGTATGAAGCCTACAAAAAGCAACTTGTCTATTATTTTAAAGTCTTGGCAGAGCAGGAGCAGATGGAATATGACAAATGCGGGGAAATAGGCGCATTTTTATATATCAGTATGCTGATGAATGACTGTATGGAGCGCAACAAGAGTCTTCTTGACGGCGGCGTCCGCTACTTGGGCGGCACGCTGGAAACCTACGGCAATATCAACACAACAAACAGCTTGTATGCCATAAAGAGTCTGGTATATGACAAAAAGCTGATTGCGAAGGAAACGCTGTTAAACGCGCTGCGCGTCAATTTTGTGGGGTATGATGATGTGCGCAGGCTGCTTCTGGACGAAGAGAAATACGGAAATGATTTGGACGGGGTGGACAGCCTTGCGATGGATTTCCATGAGTTTGTGTGCAGCACGGTGCGGGATTTAAAGAGCATTACGAAGCTTCATTCCTATATGGTGGTTATCATCAACAATGAGGCGAACACGATTCTGGGGCGTTTTACGGGCGCGTCAGCGGACGGCAGGAAAGCAGGGGAGCCTATGGCAAACGCCAACAATCCTGCGGGCGGCACCGATGTGAACGGCGTGACAGCCATGCTCAATTCACTGGTGAAGCTGAAGACGGATATTCACGCCGGTGCGGTGCAGAATATGACCTTTTCCAAGGACCTCTTTTGCGAAAACAGGGAAGCAGCAGAGCAGCTTTTAAGGGCATATTTTCAGAATGGCGGACAGCAGGCGATGATTAATGTGCTGGGGAAAAACGATTTGTATAACGCAATGGAGCATCCTGAGAATTACGGCCATATCATGGTGCGGGTAGGCGGCTTTTCAGCGCGGTTTGTGACGCTGGCGAAGGATGTGCAGAGAGAAATTGCGTCCAGAACCATGTACTAGGGTGCGGTGAGGAGATAAATCAATGCATTTAAGTGAAAAACTGAAAAAGGGAACGGGCGGGGGCAATACACAGGATATGACAAAGGGCAGCCCTGCGCGGCTTTTGCTTTCTTTTACCATACCCATGCTGCTTGGAAATATTTTTCAGCAAGTTTACAATCTGGCGGATTCTATTATCGTTGGAAAATTTGTGGGCAGCAATGAATTGGGAGGGATTGGCTGTACAGGTTCCATCCATTACCTGATTTTTTCCATTGGCTTCGGTATGTCTTCGGGCGTCGGCGTGCTGATTTCCATGCTGTTTGGAGCGGGAGAGGAAGAGAAGCTTGGCAGGGCAATTTATAACAGCTTTTACGTTCTTTTGGGAGCTGCGTTTATCATTACGCTGGTGGGAGGCGCAGGCACGGAGTTTATACTGTCCCTGATGGACACGCCGGATGCGGTGTTTCCCCATGCGGTGACATATCTGCGGATCACAGCCTTCGGAAGCATTGCCTCCCTGCTGTACAGCGGATTGTTTTCCATTATGCGGGCGTTTGGAAATTCCAAAACGCCCCTTCTTATCATGATTTTTTCCTGTGTGTGCAATGTGGCGCTGGATTTTGTCATGGTGCTGTATTTTCGCATGGGTGTGGCCGGTGTGGCGCTTGCAACGGTGGCTGCGCAGTTTCTGGCTGCGCTGGTGAGCTTCCGGTATGCTTTCCGCAATATTCCGTGGTTTCGGATTCGCCCGGGGGTGGGAAAGCCGGACAGAGATTTGATTGCAAAGACGCTGCGCTTTGGGCTGCCGATTGCCGGACAAAACGCCCTGATTGCGGTTTCCTGTATTGTACTTCAGGTGGTGGTAAACGGCTTTGGTGAGCTGATTGTAACGGCAAATACGGCGGTATCCAAGATTGAGCAGCTTGTGCAGCAGCCATTCAACTCCTTAAGCAGCGCCATGACAGCGTTTACAGGGCAGAATATGGGTGCAAAAAAGCACGACAGGGTGCGGCAGGGATTCCGTGCGGGCTGTCTGTTCATTGCGGTGACCAGCGGCATCATGCTCTTTGTGATGCAGCTTTTCGGCAGGCAGATTTTAGGGTGGTTTGTATCGGAAAGTGAGATTATAGAAGTTGGCGCAAAGGCGCTGCAGATAACAAGCTGGTTCTATGTTTTCCTTGGACTGATTTATGTGGTGCGAGGAACACTGAACGGGGCGGGAGATACGGTATACTCCGCTCTCAATGGAATCGTAGAGCTGTGCTGCCGGATTGGGCTGGCATATCCGCTGACAAAAATTCCCGTAATCGGCATGTGGGGCTGCTTTTTGTGCAGCGGCATCACATGGACGATTACGGGACTGTTGAGCCTGTGGCGCTACCTGAGCGGAAGCTGGCAGAAATTGGCGTTAAAGAAATCAGGTTAAAAGGAAACGGAATCTGCCTGCAGAATCATGCCGGTGTATGGCGAAAGGGTCAGGGTACTGCCCTCAAGGGTATAGTCCCCGATGGCAGCAAGCACGCTGCTTTCTCCTTCGGCAAGCTGGTAGGTCTGTTCCTTATCGGACAGGTTTACCAGCACGAGGCGCGCCTCTTTCGTTTCGGTATCATAGCGGTAAAAAGCGAACACAGGGCTCTGGGTGTCAAGGTAATGGGTTGCGTAGTCCACGGGCAGACAGCTTTCTTTTGCAGAGATAAGTTCTGTGAAAAAGCCTGTGAGGTTTTCTCCTGCCAGATGGTAGGCGGCAGGGTTTTCATCGCCCTGATAGATATACAAAACGCCGTCTATCCAGCCGATTGCCATCCAGAGCGCTTTGGCTCTCTGCGTGCCATAAAGGGTCTGTGCGCGCTCTGCGTCAAAGGTCCATGTGACAGTATCATGATTGCCGAGAAAGCGCAGTTTTTTCTGACCTGCCACGGAGGTATCCTGCTGTGCAGAAAGAAAGTGCGTAAGCCGGCTGACATATTCCGTATCAGAGAGTCCGGCATGATTTAAGGTGTACATACAGCGATATAAGGGCATGTCGTAAAAAACGTCCGTATAAGCCGCATAGGACGGAATCGGATGAAAATTCTCAGGCAGAAGCAGCGGTTCCTTACCGCCTGCCAGAAAGCCTTCCCGAATTGCCTTTACAATATTGACGCCGCCCATAAGGCCGGAAGCGCTGGCGCGTAAGTCTGCGGCAGAATTCCAGTTGGGAAGACCGCCCATGGAGCAGTCGATGCGGGCGCCGTCCAGACTGATGGTCTGCGCATAATATTCTGCCAGTTCTACCGTATAGTTGTAGTAGTCAGGATGATTGTAATCAAAGGAAACACATTCCCATTCAATCTGATTGCTGCCGTTCATATCCTTGCTAATCCAGTCATCATGCTCCTTGGCAAAGGGATAAACCGGGCGGGGGCCATGGGGGACAAAATCGAAAAGCACCTTTAGCCCAAGTGCGTGCGCCTCGTCGATATAGGCGGCAGCGCCGTCTATGCCGCCGTAGCGGGCGTCAATCAGTCCCTGGTCGATGGGTTCATACACATTATCGCCGGTGTGCTGGAAAACCGGAAGCAGCCATACGGCGGAGAAGCCCATGTCAGCAATATTCTGTAATTCATCTGCGTATTCCTGAAGTGTAAGCTGATTAAAATAACCGGTATCCATGGTGCCATACGGATGCCCTGAATAGATGGCATGCAGACCTTCCGCGGCGGTGGTGTCGTCCGGCACATGATAGCCGATTTTTGCCCAAAAGTCGGAAACGGCACGGTAGGAATCTTCCCCTGATTCGGGTATCAGCAGGTAGAGCGTGCCGATTTCTAACGGGGCGCCCTTGCTGATATAGCCTTCCGTTGCGGACAAAAACGCTGTGCAGGGGCGTTCATCGGCATCGTAATAGCAGCCCGTCGTCCACTTCTCCGTCTCGTTGACGAAAAGAATGTTGTTGTAGTGGGTGGAATCTGCAATCTGCACGGTTGGCGCCGCATAGTCCGAGGTTGTGGCGCGGTAGCGCGAAGAGGAGGAAAAGGGAATTTTTCCGTCCGGCGTGCTGCCCGGAAATTCAAAAGTGGTATCCTGCAGCGAATAGCCATCAAGCCCGCGCACCAGAAAGGCAGCGCCGTTTATATGCACAGGTTCCTCCGCGTTTGTGGAGATGGCAGCGTCCAGGGCAAGCGCATTTCCGATGACGTGATAGCGGTAGGTGACGGTGAAGGCATCCTTCGTGATGACAATGGTAAAGCCATCCTTCTGCGATGTAATAGAATCGACCGTATAATCGGGCAGCTCCTGCATTTTGAGCCACATAAGCGGCAGCTCATAGGTGGCAAGAGAAGAAAAGTCTTTGTAGCCAAGCTGCCCAAAGAGGTAAGCTTCGTTCAGTCCGGCATCTACGACAATACCCTCCAAGGAGAGGGTATTGTCTGCAGTGGTTATCTGCTTTACCATGCCGGTATTTTGGTCTATGACGGCGGAAAGCCCGTCAGAGCTGTAAATCAAATTTTCTCCGTCTTTTGTAAAGCCTTTTTGGGAAGCGCAGCCTGTGAAGACTGCGCTAAAAGCGATACATAGAAGAAGCCCTAAGAACAGGCGCTTCAGTTTGTATAAAAATGGATTCATAGAAGCCTCGTTTCTGTGCAGATATTCTGCACTACATTTTATTCGGCATGGTCTCCGACTGCAAACAGCTTGTAGCCGTAAGGTGCAACCGCATCTGCTGTCTTGCTCTCTCCGCTTTCTGCGAGAAGCTGTGCGCCGTCGGGAAGCGCATAAGACTCTTCTTTGCCGGAAAGGTTAATCAGAACCAAGACGCGCCCGCTTCCCTGTGAATCGTAAGCGGCAGAAACAGAAGTATCCGTGCCGGGTTCTCTGATAAAAGCAACCAGGGGTGTGCCGGTGTGCAGGTAGGTCGTGGAGTTGCTGCCTGCAGGCAGATATTTTTTCCGGTGTCCGAACAGTTCTGTGAAATAAGCGGTCAGGTTTTCCCCTGTTTTGCCGTAAATCGAAGGGTCCTCGTCGCCCTGATAAATCATGGGAACGCCGTCGATAAAGGAAATCAGGGCGAACAGCGCTTTGGCGCCGCCGACACCATAGCAATCGACCGCTCTGGCGGACTGCCACACCCATGAGACAGTGTCGTGATTGCCTAAAAAGCGCAGCTTGTGATAGGAAGCCGGCGTGATAAGCGCCTCTCTTTCCAGAAAGTCGGTAATCTGCGCTGCATAGGAAGCCGGGTCCGTCTGCAGTAACGGTTCCAAATCAACAAAGGCGCGGTACAGGTTCATGCCGTAGAACAAATCCGTGCAGTGGTAGTAATTGGGCAGCGGATTAAAGTTTTCCGGCAGAATAAAGGAGGACTTGCCGCCGCGCAAAAAGCCGTTGCGGATGGATTCGGTGATATGAACGCCCGCCAGCACGCTGTTGCCGCTGGGGCGGTTGTCTTTGTAGGGACGCCAGTTGGAGAGACCGCCCATGGCACAGTCGATGCGCGCGCCGTCCACACCAAAGCGTTTTACATGGTCGTGCACAAGCTCTGCCGTGTATTCCTGATAGCCCGGGTGGTTGTAGTCCATGGAAACACATTCCCACTCATCCTGCAGGGAACCGTCACGCCGTTTGCTGGGCCATTCCGGATTGTCTTTTGCAACGGGAAAGTCGGGAGCAGGACCGTGAGGCACATAGTCGAAGAGGATGGTCATGCCAAGCTCATGTGCCTTGTCACAGTAGTATTTGCAGCCTTCTTCCCCGCCGTAGCGTTTGTCGATGATGGACTGGTCGTTGGAGTGATAAACACCATTTTCATTGTGGTCAAAAACGGGAAGCAGCCATACATGGTCCACACCCATTTCCTTTAAGCGGGGCAGATACTCCGCATAGGCAAATAAATCGTCCTTTAAGGGGAAGTTGGAATCCATGGTGCCGGAAGGGTGGCAGGAGTACATCACGCCCGAGTGTATGCCGTCGGTGCAGGGGGCAAAGCCAAGTTCTTCCGTAAAGCGCCGTATCTGCAGATAGGGGTTGCCGTCTTCTTTTGCACAAGGAAGAAGGAAGAGGTCGCCCACAGAACAGGAAGCGCCGGGGGCAAGGTCAATCTCAAGACCGGCATTGTATACATAGTGTGTGGCATTTTCATCACGGTAGGTGCCGCAGCCCCATTTTTCAATCGTATCGATAAAGAGAAGATTGAAATCGCCGTCCGGCAGACTTGTATGTGTGGCAAAGTTAATAAGCCCCGTGGAAACAACCTCCAAAGGCGCAAGGCGCGCTGCCTCGCAGTGTGCGATGGGGGTGTTTGCCGGATAGTCAAAGGTAACATCCTCTATCCTGTCAAGACCGAGCAGGAAAGAACAACTATTTAAGTAAAGCGGAGCGTCCGTCAGGTTTTTGATGGAAAGCCCTGCCTTCAGGCTGTTCTTGAGCAGCGCAAAGGTCAGGACAACCTGTGTGCTTTCCAGCTCATAGGTAAGGCTAACAGAGTCCTCTGTGTGGGAAATCTGTCCTGCGAAAAGCGAAAAGCGCTTTCCCGTGGGCTGTATAGCGGGCAGGTTCCAGGTGCGGAATTCCAGCATCGACTCATATTCCAGCATGCCGACAGCCATTTTTTCATTACAGCCAAAATCAAATGCCAGACCGCAGAACGGCAGCGTAAGACCGCCGCGCCTGATTTGGGTAAGCTGCCCTGTCGTGTCGTCGAAATCGCAAGACAGGTATTCATTTTCCAAGGTAATCATAAGATATCCTCCTGTTTATTCATTGTTTTTATAGTTCCAGCAAAGCGGCAGGTTTATGTGCCTGCCGTTATGTTTTTATTGAGTGAGTAAACGATTTCTTAGTATAAATAAGAATATCATGACAAAAACAGGAAGTCAATGCATAAATCCGAAAAAAGAAAAAGGAAAATAGATTGAAAATGTTGACATTATGGGAAATGTAATTTAGAATGAAGATGAGTAAACGATTACACAACTTATAGCCATAGATGGCTTTGCGCAATAAAAGAGTGCGCAGAAAGGTGGACTTATATGAAAATTGGTATTGGGAATGACCATGTTGCACTGGAAATGAAAAAAGAAATTGCGGAGTTTCTGCGGGGCATGGGACATGAAGTGATAGATTATGGAGCGGATTCTTCAGAGCGATGCGATTATCCTGTCTACGGAGAAAAGGTGGCAAATGCCGTTGCAGGCGGCGATGTGGACTGCGGCGTGCTGATTTGCGGCACGGGCGTGGGCATCTCGCTTGCCGCAAATAAAGTGAAGGGCATCAGGGCGTGTGTCTGCAGTGAGCCTTACACGGCGAAGCTGTCCAAATGCCATAACAATACAAATATCATAGCGTTTGGCGCAAGAGTTATTGGTATCGAAACGGCAAAGATGATTGTGGACGAATGGCTGAGGGCAGAATATGAGGGCGGCAGGCATCAGAAGCGTCTGGATATGATTGCGGATATTGAAGAAAAGCAGAGATGATGAGAGCTTGGCAGAAAAGTGCGGAGCAAAGATGATAGATAAGGAGACTGACTATGGATAAATTATTATGCCCTTCCATGATGTGTGCAGATTTTTCTAACCTGAAACGGGAGATGGAGGCGTTAGAGGAAGCGGGCAGTGATATTTTTCATATTGACGTGATGGACGGCAGGTTTGTTCCCAATTTTGGCATGGGTCTGCAGGATATCGAGTATATCTGCGGACATGCCAAAATTCCTTGCGACGTGCACTTAATGATTGAGCAGCCCATCCAGTATGTGGATAAATTTGCGGACCTGGGCGCTTCTATTCTTTATGTGCATCCGGAAAGTGAGTGCCACCCTGTCAGAACGCTGCAGAAGATTCATGACAGAGGGGTTAAGGCGGGAGTGGCGTTAAATCCGGGTACTAGTGTGGATTTTGCACAGCCGCTGCTTCATATGGCGGATTACGTGCTGGTTATGGGGGTCAATCCTGGCTTTGCCGGACAGGTCTACATTGATTTTGTTGACGAAAAGATTGAGCAATTGCTGGATTGTCGGGAAAAGTACGGTTATGAGGTAGTGCTGGACGGCGCCTGTTCTCCCGAGCGGATAAAGACGCTGGGAGAAAAAGGCGTAAAGGGTTTTGTGCTTGGCACCTCGGCGCTGTTCGGCAAAGGACGCAGCTATGTGGAGATTATGGAAGAACTGCGGATAAAATGAAACGATATAAACTCAAACTGCAAAAGGATTGTTTTTCGGCGCATTTTGTATTATACTATAGAGAAATGCCGCACATAGTAGTGAATGGCTATGTGCGGCATTTATAACGAATGAATTAAGGATGGTGCGAGATATGGCATTATTAGAACAGTGGAGAGAAATGGCATATTCCCAGACAACGGACAAGCAGGAACTGCAAAAGCTCTGGGCTGCCTACTTTGAAGAAGAAAAGAACATTTACGCTGAGCTTTTAAAGACGCCGGATACGGTAGTTACCGGAACGGTGAAGGAGCTTGCGGAAAAATACGGCATAAGCCTGATGAGCATGACGGGCTTTTTGGACGGTATCAATGACAGCTTAAAGGAAGCGAACCCCATCGAGGAGATGGAAGAGGATACCGTGGTAAACCTTGGCTTTGACAAGGCGCTGCTCTACAAGAATATGGTAGCGGCAGAGGCGGACTGGCTGTACAATCTGAAAGAGTGGAATGATATTTTCGACGAAGAGACGAGAAAGGCACTCTACAAGGAGCAGAAAGCTTCCACAACAATCCGCAAAGACCCGAAGGTATACCCGAATGATCCTTGTCCCTGCGGCAGCGGCAAGAAATATAAAAAGTGCTGCGGTAAAAACAAATAAAAAAGGCATAAGCAGTATGGAAAGCAGAGTGAATCAGGCTGTGGCACTGTTTGAATCAGGCTATAACTGTGCCCAGTCCCTCTTTGCCGCTTATGCGGATTTGTTCGGTATGGACAGGGAGGCTGCGTTAAAGCTGTCAAGCCCTATGGGAGCCGGTGTCGGGCGCATGCGTGAGGTGTGCGGCGCTGTAT
>CAMWLB010000036.1 GCA_947174985.1 uncultured Lachnospiraceae bacterium
GTACTGGACATTGCGCCTTCCAAAATTGTGCTGAAGGAACGGCTGCGCCCGGGAAAGCTTTTGCTGGTGGATACGGTACAGGGGCGCGTGATTGACGACGAGGAACTGAAGGAGAAATACGCAAAGCGCCAGCCCTACGGCGAGTGGCTTGACAGCAATCTGGTTACACTTGCTGATTTAAAGATTCCCAACAAGCGGGTGCCGGAATTTTCCGACGAAGAGAGGGAGCGGATGCAGAAAGCATTCGGCTACACCTACGACGATTTAAAACAGAGTATACTTCCCATGGCGCAGAGCGGTGGGGAAGCCATTGCCGCGATGGGTGTGGACACGCCGCTGCCGGTGTTAAGCAAGAGCGCGTATCCGCTGTTTCACTATTTCAAGCAGCTTTTTGCGCAGGTGACAAATCCGCCCATAGACGCCATCAGGGAGGAGGTTGTGACTTCCACCACGGTTTACGTGGGCAGGGAGGGCAATGTGCTGGAAGAGATTCCAGACAACTGCAACGTGCTCAAGGTCAATAACCCGATTCTGACAAACACGGACTTAATGAAGATAAAGAGCATGAAGGCGGAAGGCTTTCAGGTGGAGGTAATTCCCATTCTCTACTATAAGAATACCAGTCTGGAAAAGGCGATAGACCGTCTTTTTGTGGAGGTTGACAGGGCTTATCGGGACGGCTCCAACGTGCTGATTCTGTCCGACAGGGGGGTGGATGAAAACCATGTTGCCATTCCGTCCCTGTTAGCGGTGTCCGCTCTGAACCAGTACCTGGTGCGCACGAAAAAAAGAACCCGGCTTGCGCTGATTTTGGAGTCAGGAGAGCCGCGTGAAGTGCATCATTTTGCAACGCTTTTGGGATACGGTGCCTGTGCCATCAACCCCTATCTGGCACAGGAGTCCATCAAGGAGCTGATTGACAATCATATGCTGGACAAGGATTACTATGCGGCAGTTGACGATTACAACAACGCGGTGTTGCACGGCATTGTCAAGATAGCTTCCAAAATGGGCATTAGCACCATTCAGTCCTATCAGGGCTCCCAGATTTTTGAAGCCATCGGCATCGACAAGGAGGTTGTCAACAAATACTTTACCAATACGGTGTGCCGTGTCGGAGGCATCACCATGAAGGATATTGAAAGACAGGTGGACGAGCGGCATTCCATGGCGTTCGACCCGCTTGGTCTTGAAAATGATTTGACGTTGGAGAGCCCGGGACATCACAAGATGAGGAGCGGGGGCGACGAGCATCTGTACAATCCGGCAACCATACATCTTTTGCAGGAGTCCACAAGGCGGGGCGACTATGATATGTTTAAGCAGTATACTGCGCTGGTCAATGACGAGACTTCTGTGAAAAACCTGCGCGGATTGATGGAATTTGTCTATCCGAAGAAAGGCGTGCCTCTTGCTGAGGTGGAGAGCGTGGATTCCATTGTCACGAGGTTTAAGACGGGCGCCATGTCCTACGGTTCCATTTCAAAGGAGGCGCATGAGACGTTGGCAATTGCCATGAACCGGCTGCACGGCAAGAGTAACTCCGGTGAGGGCGGAGAGGATTTGGAGCGCATGACGGTGGGCGAGGACGGCATCGACCGCTGCTCCGCCATCAAACAGGTGGCGAGCGGACGCTTTGGCGTAACCAGCCGTTACCTTGTGTCAGCGAAAGAAATTCAAATCAAAATGGCGCAGGGCGCAAAGCCCGGCGAGGGCGGACATCTGCCCGGCGGCAAGGTATACCCGTGGATTGCGAAGACGAGGCACTCCACACCGGGTGTGGGACTGATTTCCCCGCCGCCCCATCATGATATTTATTCCATTGAGGATTTGGCGCAGCTTATCTATGATTTAAAAAATGCCAACAAGGATGCCCGTATTTCCGTGAAGCTGGTGTCCGAGGCGGGCGTCGGCACGGTTGCGGCAGGCGTGGCAAAGGCAGGCGCACAGGTCATTCTGGTTTCCGGCTACGACGGCGGTACCGGAGCGGCGCCCCGTACTTCCATCCACAACGCAGGACTCCCGTGGGAGCTGGGACTTGCAGAGACGCATCAGACCCTGATTATGAACGGGTTGAGAAATAAGGTGCGAATTGAGACGGACGGCAAGCTGATGAGTGGGCGCGATGTAGCAGTGGCGGCAATCCTCGGTGCGGAGGAATTTGGCTTTGCAACTGCGCCGTTAGTTACCATGGGCTGTGTGATGATGCGCGTCTGCAATCTGGACACCTGTCCTGTCGGCGTGGCAACCCAGAATCCGGAGCTAAGGAAGAATTTCCGTGGCAAGCCGGAATATGTTATGAATTTTATGCGTTTTATCGCGGAAGAGCTTCGCGAGTATATGGCAAAGCTAGGCGTGCGTACTGTGGACGAACTGGTAGGCAGAACCGATTTGCTGAAGGTAAAGGAGAATTTAAGCGAGCGTCATAAGGCTGTTGACTTAAGCAGTATTCTTTACAATCCCTACGAGAGCCTGAAGGGAAAGATAACCTTCGATGCGAAGCAGGTATACGATTTTGCACTGGAGAAAACCCTTGATGAGCGGGTGCTCTTAAAGCAGCTTGCAAGGGCGATGGAGACCGGTCAGAAGAGAAGCATCGAAGTGGATGTCACCAACACTGACAGGGCTGTCGGTACGATTTTAGGCTCTGAGATAACGAGACGTTTTGGCGATACGCTGGAGGAGGATACCTACCGCGTGCTCTGCAGCGGCGCGGGCGGACAGAGCTTTGGCGCGTTTATTCCCAAGGGACTGACGTTAGAGCTTGTAGGCGACAGCAACGACTATTTTGGAAAAGGTCTTTCCGGCGGCAAGCTGGTGGTTTATCCGCCCCACGGCAGCAGGTTTAAGGCGGAGGAAAATATTATCATCGGCAATGTGGCGCTGTACGGCGCGACTAGCGGCAAGGCGTTTATCAACGGTGTTGCCGGAGAGCGTTTCTGCGTCCGCAATTCCGGCGCGGCAGCGGTTGTGGAAGGCGTGGGCGACCATGGCTGTGAATACATGACTGGCGGGCGTGTGGTAGTATTGGGACGCACCGGCAAGAACTTTGCGGCAGGCATGAGCGGCGGTATCGCCTATGTGCTGGACGAGGAAAACGACCTCTATATGAGGCTGAACAAGGAAATGGTATCCTCTTATGAGATTACCTCCAAATATGATGTGCAGGAATTAAAGGAAATGATTCAGGAGCATGTGGCATTGACCAACTCGGACAAGGGCAAGCTCATACTGGAGAATTTTAAAGAATATCTGCCGAAGTTCAAAAAAATCATTCCGCATGATTATGAGAGAGTGCTCAAGACCATTGTACAGATGGAAGAAAAAGGTCTGAGTGCGGAGCAGGCGCAGATAGAGGCCTTTTATGCAAATACGAGGGAGGTGTAGGTATGGGAAAGCCAACAGGTTTTATGGAATATGAGAGGGAGACCTCCGCGGCAGTAAAGCCCAAAGTGAGGATTAAGAATTTTGATGAATTTCACGAGCACCTGCCGCTTCAGAAACAGAGGCTGCAGGGGGCGCGCTGTATGGAGTGCGGCGTGCCGTTCTGTCAGTCGGGCATGACGCTCTGCGGCATGACTTCGGGCTGTCCGCTTCACAATCTGGTGCCGGAATGGAATGACTTGGTATATACCGGCAACTGGGAGCAGGCGTATAAGAGATTAAAAAAGACAAACAATTTTCCGGAATTTACTTCCAGAGTTTGTCCGGCGCTCTGCGAGGCGGCATGCACCTGCGGCTTAAACGGCGAGCCGGTTGCCACAAAGGAAAATGAGTATGCCATCATTGAAAATGCTTATGAAAAGGGCTATGCGGCGCCGAAGCCGCCCAAGGTGCGCACCGGCAAGAAGGTAGCTGTGGTGGGAAGCGGTCCGTCAGGGCTTGCCGTTGCCGACCAGCTCAATAAAAGAGGTCATTTGGTTACCGTGTACGAGCGTTCCGACAGGGTGGGCGGTCTGCTGATGTACGGCATCCCCAATATGAAGCTGGAAAAGCGGATTGTAGAGCGGAAAATAGAGGTGATGGAAGAGGAAGGCGTCGTTTTTGTCACGAACACGGACGTGGGACGGGATATCAAACCGGCGAAGCTTTTGAAGGAATATGACAGGGTAGTGCTGGCATGCGGCGCATCCAATCCGAGGGATATCAATGCCCCGGGGCGGGATGCAAAGGGGATTTATTTTGCGGTGGATTTTTTAAAGGCAAATACAAAAAGCCTTCTGGACAGCGGCCTTTCGGATGGCAGTTATATCAATGCAAAGGGTAAAAATGTGGTGATTATCGGCGGCGGCGACACGGGCAACGACTGTGTGGGAACAGTGATTCGCCATGGTTGTAAGTCCGTGACGCAGATAGAGATGATGCCGAAAGCGCCTGAGAAGCGTGCGGAGGACAATCCCTGGCCCGAATGGCCGAAGGTGCTGAAGACGGATTACGGTCAGGAGGAAGCAATTGCTGTATTCGGGCATGACCCCAGAATTTATGAGACTACGGTGAAGGAGTTTATCAAGGATAAGGAAGGCAATGTAAAAGCCGTGAAAACCGTGAAGCTTTCCCGTGAGAAGGACCCTGAGACAGGGCGTGTGAGTATGCAGGAAATCGCAGGCAGCGAGCAGCTTCTGGATGCAGAGCTTGTCCTGATTGCGGCAGGCTTCCTCGGCAGCCAGAAGTATGTGACGGACGCTTTTGGGGTGGAAACGGATGCCAGAAGCAATGTGAAGACCCTGCCCGGCGGCTATCAGACAAGCGCAGGCAATGTCTTTGTGACGGGTGACATGCACAGGGGACAGTCCCTTGTGGTCTGGGCAATCAGGGAAGGCAGGGAAGCGGCGCGCGCCGTGGACGAAAGCCTGATGGGATATACGAATCTGCTGGTGCAGTAGCAGCGGACAGAAATTGCTGTAGTTGTTCAGGATAAGTTTTTCACGCATAATAAACGGGCTGAAGGCTTTTTACTGCCTTTCGGCCCGCTTTATTTTAGAGCGTTGCTGGTTAGTCCAGTTCCTTTTCAAAGCTTAGAATCTCACCTGTACAGGCATCCACATCGCAGGCATATTCCGTGCGTCCTACATGCCATTCTACTTCGTATTCGGCATATCCATCGTCATAGTCTAACTCCACTTTTAGATTTTGTGTCTCTGCCTCGGTGACACCGGCATAGTCTAAGGCAAGCTGTTTTGCCGTATCCTCTGTAATCAGATTTGCTGAGTAGGCGGAATCGTGGTGTCCGCTGTGATGTCCCGCCTCTTGGTGACAGGACAGAACTGCGCCTGTTATGGCGTCAATATCGTAGTCGTATTCTATATTATCTTTGTAAAATTCTACATCATACTGCCAGCATCCGTCGTCATGTTCCAGATGGACATGTGAAATAAGGACGCTGTCGGCATCAAATCCGGCATGTTCCAGTGCAGCCTGCTGTGCGGCTTCCCTGCCGATGTACCGGCTGTCAACGTCGTTTGTGCCGGACTGTGTACCGTCAGATTCCGGACTGCCGGATTGTGTGCCATTGGGGCGTGCGCTGCCTGACTGCATGTCATTTTGCGCAGTGTCGGGAGCTGTGTTTCCCGTCGGTATATCGGCAAGGTCGTAATCTCCCATTTCGCAGTTCAGGGAAAGAATTTCACCGGTTATGGCATTGACTGTATAAACATATTCTGCAGTTTCACTGACGAATTCAATGTCATATTTTGCGGCGTCTTCGTCAGAGTCAAGGTGTACTCTGACAAACACGACGTTTTCTTCCGAAAGCCCTGCGTTTTCCAGCACGGTGTTTTTTGCTTCGGAAATTGTAATGTAGCTGCCGTTTTCCGCAGGGGGAGTCTGTGAAGAAGGCGAGCCGCAGCCGGCAGACAATATCAAACTTATGATAAGAGTAAATAGGAAAGAATATTTTTTATACATGGGTTCCTCCATTTCGCCGATAAGCTGTATATTGATGACTATAGTTTAAATGACAATACTGTGGAAAGCAAGGGTAATTGTTACACCAGTGGATTTATAGGAATATATATGGTAATATATCTACATAAATTTTGATACATAAAAGACGAATAAAAAGTAATTTGATTGGTGGGCGAGTAGGAATAATTGTGTGAGGTATGATATGTATGACATAGGAATATGTGATGATGGAGTGAATACTTGTGCCGACATTGAGAATTTACTTTTAAAATGCGCAAAAGAGAAAGAAATTCAAATTAATATACGGGTATGGTATACGGGGGAGGGACTGCGGAATTACCTGATAGATGGTGGTCATCTGGATATTTTGTATCTGGATATTGAGTTATTCAAAATGACAGGAATAGAGATTGGCAGTTACATCCGAAATGAATTGGACAATACGGGATTACAGATTATATACATATCAGGAAAAATGTCTTACGCATTACAGTTGTTTAAAACACAGCCACTGGATTTTTTAGTCAAACCGATAAGGCAGGAACAGATAAATGAAACAATGGAAACAGCAGTTAAGATTATAAACAAGAAAAGGGAAAGGTTTGAATTTCAAAAAGGAAAAGATTACCACTATATTACACAGGGAGAAATTATCTATTTTGAGAGTAAGGGAAGAAAGATAAAGATAGTGACATCGCAGGAGACCTATGAGTTCTATGGCAGATTAAAGGAAGTTATTAAACATTTGTCAGATGAATTCATAGAGATACATCAATCATACGTTATCAATAAAGAACATGTCAAACGCTATACCTATGAAATGGTTGAATTGGATGATGGAACTATATTAACAATCAGCCAGAAAAAACGCAAACAGGTCAGGAAGAAAGTTTTGAGGGACGAATAGTATGCTCGATTTTATCATTTGCGCAATAACGAATCTCTTACGAATTTATTTAGTATGCCGATTTGCGGAAGTCTTTCTGGGAAAGCCAGAGGTGGTGAAAAATAAGATATTTTGTGTTTGCGCCGTTTATTTCACTGTTAATGTGGCAATGTTTTGGATGTTTCATACAGCATGGATTAACTTTGTGTGTAATCTAATAGGAATAAGCGCAGTGGTGGGCCTGTATACGAGATCAATCAAGGAAAATGTATTTGTGACCGGATCAATTACGCTGATTAACATAGGATGTGATGCGGTAGCTACATTGACGTTTATCAGCTATGAAGATGGAAAGGAATTCAGCCAGATTTATGAATTGTTAACTGTTCTGTTAATATTTATCTGTTGGTTTTTAGTTGGAATGATAGTAACAGCACATAAAAATGTGGAGCAGACTTTTCGGTTTTCGTTGGTCATTGTGCCGTTTTGCAGCATAGCCATTATTTTATTTTTAATATATTCGGGCGCTTGTGCGGAAATCGGAATTGCAATTGCAGGTATTGGACTGCTGGTTATAAATTTTTTTATGCTCTATTTGTACAATCAGTTACTTCACTCTATCTCGCAGAAGTTTGAAACAGAGATTCTTGAACATAAAGTACAAATTTATTCAAACCAGCTTGATGTGATTTTACAGAGCGATGAAAAGGCAAGAGCATTAAGACATGATATGAAACATCATATAAATGAATTAAGGGTACTGGCAAATAAGTATGGGGTAGAGGAAATTAGGCGTTATGTAGAGCAAATGGAAGAATTTATGCACAATCCGGGAGAGATTGTAGCATCAGGAAATGTGGACATTGACAGCGTATTAAATTATATGCTGCGAAGGGCAAAGGAAGATTTAACGACAGTACTCGTAAAGGTCATGCTGCCGGAAGAAATCAAGCATTCTTTTGATATCAATGTACTGTTGGGGAATTTATTGGAAAATGCAATAGAGGCAGCAAAGCAGTCAGAACAAAAGTATTTGAGCGTGGATATTGCATTAAAGAAGGGTGTACTGAAAGTCCAGATTGATAATAGTTTTTCTAATGTAGAGATATTGCATAAAGAGGATGGAGGCAAGGTATTTTTATCTACTAAAAAGAGAAAAGAGCAACATGGCATCGGATTAAAAAATGTGAAAAAGATTGTTGAGTCCTACCATGGAAGTGTAGAAATAGAAACGGATAAAGATATTTTTAGTGTTAAGGTTTATTTATATATATCAAAGATATAATGTATAAGCGGAAGGAAAGCATAGCTGCATATCAGCTATGCTTTTTTGACATAATGGAAGCAATACATGTTAAATTTTACAACGATATATATTATTTTTGACACCAAACGGTACAATACATTTTTCTATGATAAAATGCCCCAAAAGCGAGTAGTATCTATACGAGAGGGTGAGAGAACATGCAGAAAACCCATGCTATGGTAAACAATCTTTTGTTCTTAATCAAAAAGTCTTTTGCATTTGATAAAGGATTGTTTGCTGCACTAATAGTAAGAATTCCTGTTAATATATTAATTCCGCTGATTACTTCATATTTGACAAAATATATGACGTCAGTTACGGTAGGACAGACGGAGAGCAGTGCGTTCTTAATCTATGTTCTGTCCTATAGCGGAATGATTTTTGCGTTAACGATAGTGAATAATTATGCGGTTGCTAAGATAAAATATGATACGATGTTTGTCCGCCTGCGGTACTTGGGATGTATATCAGAAAAAAACATGGAGGCGGACTATCAAAATGTGGAAAACCCGTCCGGTCAGCTGCTTGCCCAGAAAGCGAAAAATGCTGTATATTCCAGCAATTCAGGTGCGGAGCAGATGTTTGAGCAGCTTGTGGGTATATTCTCGTCTGCGTTTGGCTTGTTGATATATTCTGCTATTGTATTTGGCGTTATTCTCTGGGGTATCCCGGTGTTGCTGGCAGCAGGCATTGCGGATTATCTTGTGGGGGTATACTTTTCCAAATGGCAGCACCGGAACAGGGATAAGTGGACGGAGTATGACCGTCGCCTTAACTATTTGAATAATAAAGCGGGAGATTATCGTGTAGCAAAGGATATCCGTCTGTTTCATCTTGCGCCATGGCTGGAGGTGATGTATGGTGATTTTTTTCGCAGCCGGGTGTTCTGGTATCGCAGGGAAGAAAACCACCGCATGGTTATTAACTGGGTGGGGCTGGCTCTTGCTTTTTGTCGGGATGGATTGGTGTATGGAATCCTGATTTATCAGCTATTTGCCAGACAGATGGAGGTTTCCTCTTTTATTTTCTACTTTAGTATTATCACCCAATATTCCGTGTGGGTATTTAGCCTTATGAGGAGCTTTGTGGCTTTAAAATTATCCAGCTATACAGCGGAAGAGATACGGCAGTTTTTGGAGATGCCGGACAGCTTTAACCGCACAGAAGGGCTGCCTGTGCCGGATGAAACCTGTTCCATACAATTTGACCATGTAGGTTTTCGCTATCCCAATGCGGAGGGGGATACCCTGAGCGACTTGAATTTTACCATTCAGAAAGGGGAGAAAGTGGCTATTGTGGGTGTCAATGGGGCAGGAAAGACCACGCTGGTGAAACTGCTCTGTGGTTTGTATGCCCCCACGCAGGGCAGAATTCTGGTGAATGGGCATGATATTCGGGACTATAACATTGAAGATTATTATTCTCTTTATTCTGTGGTGTTTCAGGACATTTATCTCATGCCGACCACAATCGCCAGAAATGTCGCCTTAGCGGAGGATGAGCAAATTGACTGGGACAGGCTGCACCGTACTTTGGCGCTTGCCGATCTGGAGAAAAAGGTGGAAAGCCTGCCGGAGAAAGAGAATACGCTGCTGATGAAAGGAGTTCAGGAAAAGGGGATAGAGCTTTCCGGTGGCGAGAAACAGAAACTTGCACTTGCCAGAGCCCTCTATAAGTATGGGAGGATCGTGGTGTTGGATGAACCCACGGCGGCGCTTGACCCGATTGCAGAAAGTGAGATATATGAAAAATACAATGAGATGACTTCAGGGAGGACAGCTGTATTTATTTCCCATCGTCTTGCCAGTACCCGGTTTTGCAATACGATACTGGTGCTGCAGGATGGAAAGATTGTGGAAAAAGGAAATCATGATCAGTTGATGGAGTGTGGAGGGCAATATGCCGCTATGTTCGAGATACAGAGTCAATACTACAAGGAGGGGGCGGCAGATGGACAGTAAAAAGAAAAAGCTAAAAACCATCGTTCGGGGCATGCAGCTCATTGAGAGTTTGTCGCCGCACTTTATGCTGTGCTGCATTGGTCAGGCGGTTCTAAAAGCATTGTCTCCATTTATCAATATATATCTGTCAGCAGAGATGATTAACAATCTTCTGGGCGGGCAGAGCATGGAACATATGCTGATTCTCGTGTTGTTGATGGTGGTATTGAATCTGGTCTGTCAGGGTCTGGGCGCTCTGATGGACAGACTGGTGAGTGTGAAACAAAATGTTTTGAGCACACAGTATAATTGGACTTTGAATAAGAAAATGATGGAGTTTTCCTATGCGGACGTGGAGAGCCATGCTGTCCAGGCGTTGCGGGAGAAAATCCGGCAGATGGAACAGGTGAACAATATGGGATTGTGGAATCTGGTCTTTCCTGTCAGGACGGTAATTCAAAGTATTTTCAGCATTCTTTTTGCCTTTTCCATATTCTGTTCTGTATTTTTCCAAAAAGGGGACGGAAACAGCGGCAGCGTTTTGACGGACTTTTTCTGTTCACCATGGGCATCGGCGATACTGGCGGTGCTGATTTTGGCAAATATTTTGGTCAGCCTGTGGGCGGTTTCCCAATCCACGAAAAAGGTATATGACGCTTATGCCGGTTTGGTGCCGCTGAATCAGGTATATACCTATTATCTGGAGAATTACATTGATACCTACCATTCAGGGAAAGATATACGGCTCTACCGTCAGGGGAATTTGATTCGCAGGGAAATGGAGCATTTGCTGGAAAATGGCCGGACACCCATGAAAAGACTGAAAGCAATTGAATTCAAATATAACGGTCTGGGAGCACTGGCGGGTTTTATCATGAATTTGTTTATATACCTGACTGTGGGTCTGAGGACACTGGCGGGGCTTTTCTCAGCGGGGAGTATTGTACAGTACATAGGGGGAATTAGTCAATTTATTACAGGCTTTACCACGTTGTCGGGGCAGCTTACACTGCTTGGGGCCAACGTGGAAGCGCTGGATGTGGTTCTACAATATTTGAATATAGGAGGATTACAGGAATACAAGGGGCAAAGGGATCAGGGAGTTCCTGAAAGATTGCAGTCAGAGAAGCTTTCGGAAATGATGGAGATACAATTCCGCAATGTATCTTTTGCTTATCCTGACACTGACAGGAAAGTGCTGGAGAATCTGTCTTTTACAATCAGAGCCGGTGAAAAGCTGGCAGTGGTGGGCGTAAACGGCAGCGGCAAGACCACAATGATCAAACTACTCTGCCGCCTGTATGATGTCGATGAGGGGGAAATACTGATGAATGGTATTGATATCAGAGAAGTTGACAGCCAGGCCTGGCAGGAGCTGTTTGGGGTGGTTTTTCAGGATTTTCAGCTATTTCCCTTTGGATTGGGACAGAATCTGTCAGGTAGTGTGGAATATGACGTCGACAGGGCGAGAACTGCTTTAGAAGAGGCGGGTTTTGGAATGCGGTCGGGCGGTATGGATATGGAAACCTCTCTTTACAAGGATTTTGATCCATCGGGCGTGGAGATTTCCGGTGGAGAGGCTCAGAAAATTGCCATAGCCAGAGCACTTTATAGGCAGGCCCCTGTTCTGATATTGGATGAGCCAACGGCGGCGCTTGACCCGCAGGCAGAATATGAGGTCTATAAGAATCTTAATCATGTTTCTGAGAACAGGACGGCTATTTTTATTTCTCATAGAATGTCCTCCTGTAGATTTTGCGACAGGATTCTGGTATTCGATGAAGGGCGGTTGATTCAGGAGGGAAGTCATGAGGAACTGCTTGGGGACATAAATGGGAAATACTATCAACTGTGGCGGTCTCAGGAGCAGTATTATCAATAAGTGATGTTAAAAAATTTTTTCTATTTTTCTTGCTTATTATCGGACAATGTGCTAAAATTTAAGTTCCCACGAAAGTGGACAACTGAATATTTTACCTTCGGTATCCGGCTGGCTCAATCCAGCGGAACCAGACCGACTTGGCAAGATATGAAAGGATTGGTTTGCATCGCAAAGCAATTAACAAGAAGTATAACTACCAGGAGGAAGCAACGATGATTACGATGGAAGGCATCTGCAAATCGTACAGGATTGCAAAAAGAAACGCAGGGCTGAAAGAGGCCTGCAAGTCTCTGTTTCACAGAGAAAACGAGACGATTGAGGCTTTATCGGACGTAAGCTTTACCATTGAGGACGGCGAGATGGTAGGCTATATCGGTCCGAACGGAGCGGGCAAAAGCTCCACAATCAAAATTCTGAGCGGCATTTTAACACCGGACAGCGGAAGCTGTATTGTCAATGGGCGCACGCCATGGAAAGACCGGATTGCCCACGTAAGGGAAATCGGCGTGGTGTTCGGACAGCGCTCGCAGCTATGGTGGGATATTCCCGTTATCGATTCTTTTGAGCTGATAAAAGAAATTTATTCTGTCGAGACTCACGACTATCATCACAATTTAGAAGAACTAACTGAAATGTTAAATCTGAAGGAGCTTTTGAGAACTCCGGTCAGGCAGCTATCCTTAGGGCAGCGTATGCGGTGCGAGATAGCGGCATCGCTTTTACATAACCCGGGGATTTTGTTTTTGGACGAGCCGACCATAGGGCTTGACGCGGTATCCAAGCTGGCTGTGCGGGATTTTATCAAAAAGCGGAACAGGGAGTATGGGACCACGGTTATCCTGACGACCCATGACATGCAGGATATTGCGGCTTTGACTAACAGAGTCATTTTGATTGGCAAAGGAAGGCTCCTCTTGGACGGGACGCTTGATACCCTGCGGCAGCAGGCGGCGGATTTGGAAGGCGGGGAGCCTTCGGAGGAGCTTGATAAAATTGTGGCGAAGCTCTACCGCGGTCTAGACATTCTGTAGGAGGGTTACAATGAAAAAGTATATTTCTTTTTTTAAGATACGTTTTCAGGTGGGGCTGCAGTACCGTTCTGCGTCGATTGCCGCCCTGACAACCCAGTTTTTATGGGGAATTATGGAATGTGCCGCTTACCGTGCCATCTATATGTCGTCCGGGATGGAGCCGCCCATGGAATTTTCGGCGCTGGTGTCCTATATCTGGCTGAAGGAGGCATTTCTTGCCATGTTCAACACGTGGGTTACGACGGACGGCGATATTTTTACCGTCATTATGAATGGCGACGTTGCCTATGAACTGTGCAGGCCGGTATCCCTTTATCGCATGTGGTTTGCAAAAAGTGTGGGGGGAAGATGTGCGACGGCAGCGCTGAAATGCGTACCGATTATAGCTGTGTCCGTTTTGCTGCCGCGCCCATACAGGCTGTCGCCGCCGCGGGACTTAGTGGCATTTTGCTTCTTTCTCCTTACCCTGTTTCTTGGGCTGTTTGTCACGGTGGCGTTCTGTATGGTGGTTTATGCCATTACACTTTTTACCATATCGCCGCAGGGACTCCGGGCGGTGTTGACCGGAGCAGTCGAGTTTCTTTCCGGCGCTGTCATCCCGTTTCCCTTTATCCCGCAGCCGGTGCGGGGTGTGCTGGAACTGCTCCCGTTCGGTTCCATGCACAATGTGGCGCTGCGCGTCTACAGCGGTAGTCTGGCGGGCGGGGAAATGCTGCGCGCCGTGGCCTTGCAGGTGTTTTGGATTGTGGCGCTTGTCCTCTTGGGGAAAGCCATATGCCGGACTGCGGAGCGGAGAATTGTGGTACAAGGCGGCTAAATGTGAAGAGAATTGGAGATGAATGAAATGAGAAAGGGTATTTTAATTTATGGCAGATATGTTTCTGTTGTTTTGCGGAGCGCCATGCAGTACCGGCTTTCCTTTTTTCTGATGGCGGCGGGGCGGTTTCTGATTGCGTTTAACGGTTTTCTTGGCATTTACTTTTTGTTTTCCGGTTTTTCTGAGGTGAAGGGCTATACCTATGGGGAGATTCTGCTTTGCTTTTCTATTATGCAGTTATCGTTTTCACTGGCAGAGTGCTGCGCGAACGGCTTCAAGAAATTTTCGGGTACGGTCAAGAGGGGAGAGTTTGACAGGATGCTGGTGCGTCCCGTCAGTCCCATGCTGCAGGTTTTGGGAAGCGGATTTGAACTGGGGCGGATTGCGCCCGCACTGACAGGTGTTATGGTGCTCTTTATCGGGATAAAAAACTGTAGCGTGGATTGGACGATAGGCAGAACGGCGGCATTGTTTCTTATGCTTTTAGGCGGTATCTTTTTGTTTGCCGGACTCTTTATGATAGAAGCTGCGGTCTGTTTTTTTTCCATCGAAAATACCGAATGTATGAATGTGCTGACCTATGGGGCAAAGGAACACGGCAAATATCCCATCGATATCTATGGCAAGGGACTTATGCGCTTTTGTACCTATGTGATTCCCTATACGATGGTGCAGTATTATCCGCTGCAATACCTGCTTGGAAAGACGGATAACTGCTTCTATGCGCTCTATCCTCTGGGCGTTACCGTCTTTGTGCTGCTCTGTTACCTGCTCTGGCGCGTCGGCGTCAGGCATTATAAGTCAACCGGCTCTTAAAGAGAGGCAGGCGGGCCGGACAGGAAAAATCGGAAAAGAGAACTGCAAAGTGAGCAAAATAGATACTTATGGAAATGAAATTAACAAAAATGGTAACCATATTATTGACCGGAATAAAAACAAAGAATATAATGTAAATGGGAAAAGGGGAATTGACTTGTCAGGAGGACGAATTATGGTGGATATGAATATGGTTATAGCAAATAATATTTTGAATTGTTTGAAAAAACAGAATAAAAAACAAACGGATATGGCTGAAGGAATTGGGACAACAAAACAAACTGTAAATAAGATGCTGAATGGTTCACGGATGATTAATGCAATCGAACTTAAAATGATTGCGGATTTTTTTGGTGTAAAAATGGAAGAACTGACTAAGCTGCCGGAAGCGATACAGGAAGAAAATGTTGTTCATGCTTTTATGGGTAAGGTTGCATCGCAACAGGCAAAAGATGCTCTGGCGATTGCGGATAAGCTGTCAGATATGATTCTCTTTCATAGCCGTGTACGAGAGAATGGAGCGCTTATGATGGAAGCTTGGGAGGATGATTAATGGGGAATGTTTTAAAAGAAAGCTTATATAAAAAGGATGTAAAAAGATTTGAAAAAATAGCTGAT
>CAMWLB010000037.1 GCA_947174985.1 uncultured Lachnospiraceae bacterium
ATCCAGTCCTGCACCAGTTCCCTGTAGGATTTATCCCATTCTGCATTATACGTATCATCGGAGCAGATATATGCGATGACCGCCTGCTCTCCATATTGGTCTACAAGATAACCAACGAAAGAAGAACCGGATAAATATGTCGAATTCGGATCTGTGTATCCACAAGCGTGTGCCTCAATATCCTCCACCGCGCGAAAATCTATCTTCGCATCTATTGGTCTGCCGATAAAGGCAATATATTCCTGAATGCATGCTATTGATGTGTTATTCCAGTCATTGTTTAGAAAAGCATACCCATACTCATCATATTTATAAGAAAAGTATCTGGCAGAACCCTCTCTCTTCCATTTGCTTTCATTGTCATAGTAACCTTCCATAAGAGAATGAATATACTCGTGCATTAGGGAATCCACTCTTTCTAAATAAATAATATGAGCTCCCGGCACATAAAAAGAGGTTTTCTGCACACTTTTTCCATTTATAAAAACAACAGAAAGATCATTATAATATGTATCAAAGGCAAACAATTCCTGATACTGCTCCATCTGCCGCGCATTGCACTCCAAAAACTCCCTGACTTCTCCATAATCTTTATGTAAGAAATTCTCTGAAACCATGGGATTATCTGCCCAGTTTGCATTCTGCCAATTCTTTTCGATATAAAAACATGCATACTCACACGCCGCCGCATAGTCAAGGGACACACCGCCGTACTGATAATAAATCTTCGTCAGACTGCACTCCACACCATTATCTTTGTAAAATGCCTCCAACACTTCATTAGCGCTTTCAACGCCTTCCGCAGTACCCGAATCGGACAACAGTTCCAGAAAATCCTCCTCCGAATGTGCAGACAGGTATTTGTTGACAAAACAGCAGGCATTGTCCTTCGCCGCTTCCACATCCTCAGACGAAACAAATTTCTCATCAAAACACAGCAGATTTAAGTCATACAATGCTGGACTGCTCATCTGCTGAAACCCATCCGTTTCCCTATAGAGCAGCCCCGCCTCTTTGCACAGATAATTGGCATACCCGTACGCCAGTCCGTAATTTCCCCACTCGCCGTACGCCGTAAGCAGAACCCCTGTAATGTATTCCACAGAATCCCACGGTTGAACCGGAATATAGAGTCGATTGTCCGACACGGCAGTGCCGTCAAAGTTTCCTGACAGAAACACGGCAATCTCTATCTCGGGAAGCGTACTGTCGATACAGTCCAGTACCTTTTCCGTCGCCGCAATACAGTCCTGCCTTTCCTGTTTATCTATTGCCGACTCAAAATAATAGACTGCAAAATCCGTTTCGGTCTTTTCCATTTCCTTTACAAAAGAAAATGCCCCTGATACCTCCCCATAGCGGATTGTAGCTTTTTCATATACATATTCTGCCGGCACTGCATTTTCCGCCTGCATTTCCGATTTCTCACCATGCGCCGCCGAATTGCAGGCAGTAAGCACTGTCAGCATGGCGGCAATCCCAAACAATAACTTTCTTTTTCTCATCCGCCTATCTTCTCATCCTTTTCATATATTGTAAAATATATCAAATGACAGGAATCTGTCGCCAGAATCCTGTCATTTATCATTTCGTCTGTTATACGGAGACATCAAGATTAGCGCCTTCTACCGTCACGGGCGCTTCCGTCGTCTCCACCGGCATCTCCATACCTGAAAGCTGTAAGGAAACACCGCTTGAAGCCTCGCTCTTTTCCTTTGCCAGCTTATCAAACAACGCCTTTAAGTACTTCAAATCCGCTTCTGTAATTTCCTTGAGTTCGTCTGCCCTGTGCTTCTTCTTAAGCCGCTCCAAATCCTCGGGACTCATATTCTTTTGCACAGACAGCCCCAGTTCATCCGAAAGCTCATCAAGACCTTCTGCCATCATCTCATTCGTAAGCTCCTCCATGGACTTCTCCATGGATTGCATAGACGCCTGATATTCCTGCATAAGCGCTTCCAGCTCTTCGTCCTGCTGCTCGCTTTCCGCTTCTGCCTCCGCACTCTCTTTGGCTTCCTCGTATGCATCCAAATCATCGGAGCAGGAACCCGTCCTCTCGGCTTTTTCTTCCTGCTGCAAGTGTTTCATCCGCTTTTTTGCTATCCGCTCCATTTTCTTGGCATGAATCAGCGCCTGCTCCAACTCTTTCTCGTCATAATCAGGATTTCTCAGCATCCGCGCCAGCATGGCGACCTTGGAGCGTGCGCTCACAAGCACCCTGCCCGCAGTGCCGGAGGTTTTTGTCTGTAAAATCCGATTGGAAATTTCCCTGAAATTATACTGTAGGCGCTTCTTTTTCTTCGTACTCGGCTTTGTCACGGAAATGGTGCCTACATGATTGCCCTTTCCATCCGTAAGCTTTATTCTCGTCGTATTGGAGCTTCCTATGCTCATGATTCCCATGCTGTTATCCTCCTTGATAAAAGCAGTTTTTTACAAGCTTGCCGGCAATTCCATTTGCCAAATGCTTTGATTCTTTATATATCGGCAGAATCAAGGAAAAACTTTATCAAACTACAGCACGTTGTCAATCAGCTCCTGATAAAACATTGCGTAGTCCGTTCTTTTTTCCTTGATAAACTGAATCGCAGAGGAAGGGTGGCTGTTCAGCGTTCCGGTCAGAAGGTAGGGAATGTCATACCCCCATACCGCGCCCTCGTCCTTCAGCTTCTGCATATGCTTTTCCACAAAGTTCATAATGGCAATCTTATTGTACTTGGGATTGCGCAAAAAGCTCAGCAAAAGCTCCATATAGCAGTTGCCTGCGCCTCTGCCCATGCCGCTTACCGTTGCGTCCAGATAGCTTGCTCCCATGGTAAGCGCTTCGATGGTATTGGCAAACGCAAGCTGCTGGTTGTTGTGTGCGTGTATGCCGACCTTTTTGTTGTACTTCGCCGCCACATTCAGATATTTATCGCAAAGACGCTCTATCTGCTCGGGATAAAAAGCGCCGAAGCTGTCCACCAGATAAATGGTATCCACACTGCTCTGTCCCAAAAGCTCCAGACCGCCGTCCAGCTCATCATCATTCACCTTGGATACCGCCATGATATTTACAGTCGTCTCGTAGCCCTTCTTTTTGGCGTCCTCTAACATTTCTATCGCTGCCGGAATGGCGTTGATATAGGTTGCCACACGGATTAAGTCGATAACACTGTCCTTTTTGTTCAGAATATCCTTCTTGAAATCGGTTCTTCCCACATCCGCCATAACAGAAATTTTCATATCCGTCTTGTTGTCGCCCACAATGCTGCGGATATCCTGCTCCTTACAGAACTTCCACTTTCCGAAGTTTGCGGGATCGAAAATTTCGGCAGATGCCTTATATCCGAATTCCATATAATCGACGCCCGCCTTTATGTTTGCCAGATACAAATCCTTGACAAACTCATCTGTAAATGCAAAATTATTGACCAGTCCGCCGTCCCGCAAGGTACAGTCCACTACCTTGATGTCGGGGCGGAAAGACACTAATGAACCCTGTCTGCTGCGACTCATTTTTCCGTTCCTCCTGTTTCTTACCGTGTTTTGCTTTTTCTTCTGTGCCAATGTGCGCGCTGCACTATGACACTTTAAACCGTTAAACTACCATGTAAGGATAATGGATTTTATGGCGTTTGTCAAGTGGGCCTAACGTAAATTCTTCCGTGGAAGAATTTACGTGGAAGAGATTTAGTGGATATTCGATAGAAATATGCATGTGAGTGTGATATTATAGTAGCGATACAATTTGAAATTGATCCGAGGTATGTGAATGGAGAGAAAATTTTACATAGATAATTTAAGATGGCTGGCAATCCTGCTGCTTTTTCCATTCCACGCTGCACAGATTTGGAGTGGCGGCGAATACAGCGGGTTTTACATATGGTCGCACACAAACACCGCTCTTTATGTGTTTGCAACCGCTGTGTATCCATGGTATATGACCTTTTTATTTACCATTGCAGGCATGAGCTGTAAATATGCTCTTTCAAAAAGGACAAACAAACAATTTGTTGTGGAGCGGACGAAAAAATTACTCATTCCTTTTTTCTTCGGACTGCTTGTACTTGTTCCGGTCATGACCTATACTGCAGAAGTGTTCTTCAATGGGTATACAGGTACTTACTGGCAGCAGTATGGATTGTTTTTCACAAAAGAAACCGATTTAACAGGATATCGTGGAGGCTTTACTCCCGGACATCTTTGGTTTTTACTGTATTTGTTTGTAATTTCTTTAGCAGCACTTCTAATTATTTCCTTGCAAAAGAAGTGTCTGCCGAAGTTCAGAGTTGACAGTATTTCCTATTTTTTCCTTATTTTGCTGTTTGTACCGGAGTGGCTTTGCCAATATATCCTGAATATCGGCGGGAAAAGCTTAGGGCAATTTATGATACTGTTTTTGTTCGGATACTATATCCTTTCGGAAGAAAGCATTTTGCAAAAACTAAAACAATACCGGTATGTGAGTTTGGCGATTTGCATCCTGTCAGGCAGTTTATACACCTATCTGTACTGTTTTGAAAATCTCAGAACCATCTGGATGACCGGACTCTATATCTTTTTCGGCTGGATGGGAATTATAACATTGCTTGGCATAGGACAGACAAAGCTGAACTTTCATAACCGGCTCAGCGTTTATTTAACCCGGGCGTCTTTCCCTGTTTACATTCTCCATATGCCGGTTCTGGTCGTGGCAGGTTTTTTCGTCTTGAAATTACCTGTTGGTGTTGCAGGGCAGTTTTTATTGATTGTATTGATTTCGTTCATTGCAACATTTTTTATCTATGAAATGGTAAAGAAAGTGCCTGTTTTACGGTTTTTTCTCGGAATGACGAAGCAGAAATCATGAAAATGCAAAGCTGCCGCAGTCTCCCACGGCAGCTTTGTTCCATTCTTTTTAATAGTTTTCCGCGCTTACTTCAAAATAGCTCTGCGGATGATTACAGGTCGGGCATACCTGAGGCGCTTTTGTGCCTACCACGATATGTCCACAGTTACGGCACTCCCACACCTTCACTTCGCTCTTTTCAAACACTTTTGCCGTCTCTATATTTTTAAGCAGGGCGCGGTATCTCTCCTCATGATGCTTTTCGATGGCACCAACCAGACGGAATTTTTCGGCAAGCTCCGGAAATCCTTCACTTTCAGCCGTCTTGGCAAATTCCTCATACATATCCGTCCATTCATGGTTTTCACCATCTGCTGCCGCCGCAAGGTTTTCTGTCGTACTGCCAATGCCGCTCAATTCCTTGAACCACATTTTTGCATGTTCTTTTTCATTGTCAGCGGTCTTTAAAAACAGAGAAGAAATCTGCTCATATCCCTCTTTTTTTGCCACCGAAGCAAAATAGGTATACTTATTCCTTGCCTGAGATTCCCCCGCGAATGCTGCTTCCAGATTCTTTTCTGTCTGTGTTCCTGCATACTTGTTCATGCCGTATCCTCCTTCATTTGTCATAATAGATACTAATCATTATGGAACATAGTTTATCTGTTTTACCACTTCCTGTCAATGCAAATCGTCCCGCTTGAAATACGCAAAACCTTTTTTCACACATCCCTTTATCCACGCGCTTCCTGCCATGAATCATAAATGATAAGCGCCATCACCTGCAGCTCTTCCTCTTCCAGATTCATCAGGCTGTGCCCTTTGCCGGACGGTGTAAAGAAATGCTCCCCCTCCTTCAGCGTCAGCGTCCGCTCATGGTTGTCGTCGATGGTCGCCGTCCCCTTGATGACATAATAGTCTTCTCCGTCTCCCTGATGCACATGATAGCCGACGGAACAGCCCTTTTGCAGCGTCACCTTCGCGTACACACGGTTCATGCCGTGCATCTCCCCCGCTTCCAGTATATGGTCAAAATGGACGGTTCCCTGCCCGCCTAAAAATTCTTTTTGGTCTACACTCCGCATAAGACACTTCCTTTCTTTTTGTTTTACTCAGTATACACCATCGCGTCTACTATGAAAAGACTGTTGCATTTATTTTCCGAAACTGCTATCATAAATTCTACAGGTGTACAATATTCTGTTTGTGCGCCTGTTCACGAAACAATGTAACATGGAGGATATTAAGATGAAAAAACGATTTCTAATTTGCGCCTGTGTACTTATTATGATGGCTGCATGCCTTTCTGCCTGCGGGGAAAAGGGAACGCCTCCCGTGCTGACGGTTGACGGAAAGGAGATTACGCTCGGCGAATCCACTCCTTACAATCTGCCGCAGGGTTTTGAGTGTACTCTTGCCGGAAATTATATTCCCATTGGTAAAATGCCCGCCAATAGCTGGATGTCAGACCTTTGGTCCGCCAAAAAAGACGGTGAGACCTATATTTATTATTATGTCTATAATCCCTCGAGGGAGGAAGTCACTTATACAGGAGCCACTATATATAAGTTGAGTTTCTATATGAATTCAGAGGAAAAATCTTATTGGGCTGTAAACAATGTTTTGGTAAACGGTATCAATTTCTATGGCATGAATTCTGACGAGGTAAAAGCCGCCATGCAGGGACTTAAAGCACCTCGCGAAACTTCCTACGGCTCTCTTATCTACGAGGACGGACAGTACTCCTATACGATACGCTTTGACGACAACGGAGTGGTAGAAGAAGTCGAAATAGAAATGACGATTGCCAAGAGTTACAGCAAGATTTCGTAGGCAGTTTGGAATTTCTCCGTTTTCAACGACGGCGACTATACTTATAATATGAAAAAAGCCCTGAATCCGATATTCGCGGGCTTTTTTCATACCTTATGATATTTAAAATTCCGTCACATCTGCTTTACTCATCAATCTCCCTTTAGACAAAATCAGGGGAACCGCCATCAAAACATCACACAAAACAAATCCTATCAGACCTGTTTTTGAGAAAAACAGCAAATGCAGACCTGTTTTCCTATAAACCAACTCGTTTATCATATAGGTAAATAAAAGAATTGCCACTCCGCCCACGATACAGGCAATGATATTCATGAACAGTATCTCTGCCGCCACCTTTTTCTTCACTTCTTTTCTGCTTCTGCCCAACGCCCTGTAGATACCAAATTCATAGGTTCTTTTCAGATACTGCCCTGTTATAACGGAATTGATTGTAACCGCCAGCACAACTGCAATCAGAATATCTACGGCATAAAAAATCGCATAAAACATATCAAACTGCGGCAGCACCGCGCTTCGCTCAGATTGCGCTATCTGCACATTCTTATCTCCGGCAAGATTTTTTACATAGCTGTACAGTTCCTCCCCCTCCATCACGTCGCTGTATATATAAAGGCGCCCTAAACTATCGTCGTCCTCATAAATATAAAAGATGCAGAAGCTTCCGTCATCAATGATTGCGTCCACTGTATAGGTTCGATTCAGGCTTTCGTCAAAGCTGTGGTCAAGCGTATCGCCCAGCTTGATTCCTCTGTTATTTGCAAAATTCTGACTGATAATCATGCTGTTATGCTTACAATTCGAAAAATCCCCTTCAATCCCCAAATGGGCAAACACCTTTTCCATATCGCTTTTGGAATTGAATACATAAGACCAGCCGCCCATTTCAAGGCCCAGTACCGTACCATGCTGCATACCGGAAAAGCCATAGCCAGTCACATCCACATACTTTAATTTTTCATCCTCTTCCACCATTTGCCGGAACGCGAAAAAATCCTGATATTCCTCGTCCGTACTCTGCAGGCTTGCCCATACAAGCTTATCAGAGTATGTAAATTCCTTCTCATAGGTATATACTGCCGAATGAATATAGTTGCCCGCCAGAAACATAAGTGTGGCAAGAATCATCATAAAAATACCGAGAAAGGCTCTGCCTTTGTTCTCTTTCATATAATAAATTGCTGAAAATGGATTTATTTTATTCATCTTTTCTTTCAACCTCAACTGCTTACCTTTCCGCTTCCCACTGCACAACATTGCTCAATTTTCCATCCCACATCTCAACCAGTATATCCACATCCGATAAAATGGATCTGTCATGCGTTACGACAATAACCAGCCTTTCTTCCGCATACTTCTTGAGTATCTTCATCACATTAAATGCATTTTCGTGATCCAGGGAGGCAGTTGGTTCATCTGCAAAAATCACCTTCGGATTATTCATCATGGCTCTTGCAATGGCAACCCGCTGACACTGTCCGCCGGAAAGCTTTGACGGGCGTTTGCCAAATTCTCTTTCCTTTATCCCCAAGGCTTTCAGATACTCTGCTGCCTTCGCTTTTACCTCATCTTTTTCACCGGTCGCAGCAACGATTACATTATCCAACGCAGTCATATAGGGCACCAGATAATGCTTCTGGAACACAAACCCGAATTCATTTCTTCGCACATTTTCCCTCTGTCTGTTGGAAAATTCGGTAAGCTCCTGACCATTGTAAACGATACTTCCCTCTGTAGGAGCTTTCAGGGTAGACATCACATACATAAGCGTGCTCTTCCCGCTTCCGGAAGGTCCGATAACGCCGACAAGTCCTGTGTCCGGAAGTTTTAGGTTAAAATCATCCAGCGCATACATCTTATCATCCGAATCCATATCATATATCATACTTACATTTTTTATTTCAAACATATTTCCTCTCCTATTCTTCCATCTTATCCATTGTCTTTATATTATTTATGGTCACTATGATTGGTATTTGTAAAAATCCCACGACTGCCAGAAATGCTGCAAAAAGGCGAAGCAGATGTTCCGGATAAAAATAGCGGTAGACAAGCCCCAAACTGTCTAACATAAAATGACCGATAAGAACCATAATTCCAATTGTGACTACTGCCCCCATAACGATGCTGATTCCAAAGATAGCGCCGATTTCCCTCATCATCATGCCATAAATATCTCTTCTGGAAAATCCTATGGATGCATAGAGGCAGTATTCATTTACTCTGCTCCGCATAAAAGAGACATATGCCACAAGGATTGAGATTGCCAGAAAAATCATTACCACAACCAGAATTGCAAGAATCGCTACATCCAGTTGGTTCGTTACCTCTTTCTGATACATATCTGCCCAATCCACAGCGTCGTAAAGGGTATCATATTCTGTCGTTTCAATCCCAATATCGTGTAGTACCTTAGCCATATCTGCATTTTCTTCATCACACAAAATAACCATATACCATCCGGAATTGGTGTATCCCTGCGGCGTTCCCACACAGATAAGATTATCCGAGTCAAGCACGCCTACCACCTTAAATACCTTCCCATAGGTGGATTCATTGAAATATCCCCCGATTTCCATTTTCTTATTATGAAAAACTTTTTTATCCACAAGAATCTCACCGGCCCCCTCCGGCATTCTGCCATCTATCAGTTTTGCATTCATGTGCTCCAAAAAGCCCGGAATCCGGCTCTCTTCTAAAAGTGGGAAGTCATATCCTATACCACCGACTATGCCTTGATAATTTGCATATAAGCATTGCGTGTATATGACGTCTCTTATTCCTTCATGTGCCTTCAACTTATCCATAATGCGGTTTCTTGTCTCGTTAATCTTTTGATTTAATTCCTCGTCGGATGAACAGGAATCGCGGTCTACGCCCATTGTCTCAATACTGAGCTTAACAAAAGCAATTCTTTTAGGCTGCTCTAAAAATAATGCCTTAAAGCTCTCCTGTGTTGTCAAAAGCAGAAAATTAATGAGATACATCGTCATAAATGTCAGCGACAGCGCTACAAGCATAACCCATACCTGCTTTTTATTGTTTCGCACAAATTTTAATGCGGATAGTTTACTTTTCATGCAAAGCCTCCTTATTTTTATTACTTTATTTTATCCTGCCTGACAAAATAAAAAAAGTGACTGCAGTCATATTGATATATGACCGCAGTCCGAATCGAAATCATCTTTTCAATTCCACAACCAGCTTCACTCTGTCATGAATTCCGGTTTTGTCATAGATATTGGAAATATAGTTTTTAACCGTACCTTCCGATATGTATAGCTTGTCCGCAATCTGTCTGTTGGTCAGCCCCTCCACCATGAGCGCACATATCTCTTTTTCTCTGCCCGTCAGTTCTGCTGCAATATCACCAGCGTTGTCCTCCATGCTTCCCTCTATAGCTTCCTTCTTTCGTCTTTCGGAATTGGCTGCCATAAGCTCTGCCAGATGCGCCATAACCTGCTGGTCTAATACCGTAACGCCGCTCAGAATCTGTGCCACGGCGCCCAGAATTGCATCCTTTCCGCTATCCTTCAACAGATATCCATCCGCGCCGCCCGCTATTGCCTCCGTAATATACTTGTCGTCATAAAAAGTCGTAAGAACCAGAATTTTAATATGTGCAAACTTTTCTTTCATGACCTTGATAAGCTCTATGCCGCCCATCCCCTTCATATTGAGGTCTACAAGCGCGATATCACAGTCCGCAACTTTTTCCTCCAGTATTTGCAAAGCTCCCCTTCCGTCATTTGCCTTACCGATTATCTCCATGCCATTCAGTGACAATATAATCTCCAGGCTGTCCAGCAAAAGCTTCTCATCATCCACCAGCAATACTTTATACCTATTCATTCTGCTTATTCTCCAAATCCGACAGGCAGTTCCACCATCAATTTAAATCCATTCTGGTTTTCCAGTTTTGTTTTTCCACCACATTTTTCTGCATATGCAATCATCTTTTTTAAGCCAAAACCGTTTTCGATCTTTTGCTTACAATTGAAATCACTGAAATCACTATAACCGTTATCCGATATCACAAGCTTTACATGCGCTGAATCCCCCGAGAGCGTAACCATAAACTCACTTGCATTGCCGTGCTTTACACCGTTGGTCAAGGCTTCCTGCAATACCCCTGTCAGGAATACCACATAATCATGCGGCAGCTTTATATCGTCTGCCATTTCCCTATCATTCTGATGAATCTCTATGCCCGTATCCATCCCAAATTCCGTAATAATCATATCTAGCTGGGATTTCAGTTCCCCTGCCGTAAGCTCTGTATTGTCATCATCCAGTACCCTGACTGCTCTTCTGATAGACGCAAGACTGTCACGGATTCGGTCATTTGCATCCTGCATCTTCTTTCTTGCTTCCTCCGGTTTTACATCATAAAGCATATCTGCAGCATCTAATGTCATAATAGCAGCCGTTATGGAATGTCCTACGCTATTGTGAATATTTCTGCTGATATTTTCCCTTTCAAGCAGCCTTGCATTTCTTTCATCCAAAAACTTTTGCCTTAACAGTTGTTTATTTAACCGCCTCTCATGCATTTCGCTGATATTAGAAGCCAGCACTCTCTCATTTTCTTTTATTTGTCTCTTTTCGGTCTGCTCCATTATACTGTATAAAAAGCCTAAAAGCAAAAACGCAGCTACCAGAAAAATCGTGAGCAGCATACACATCGCAATGGGCATGTTTTGGTAAATCACCAACTGCACAAAGATAAACGACAGCGTTCCGATACATACACGCGTAGAAACCTTTACATCCTTCAGAAAAAAGAAAACCAGAAAACCTGAAAAACTCTCTGACAATATCGCAAACACCGCCATGAAAACTATGGCGGCTATCATGATGCTTTTCTCTTGTTCTTCACAAACTGATTGGTATGTAAGCAGTATGATAAGCGCTGCTGCCGCCATAATAAGAAATACCGGTGCTTTACTATGGAATAGCCCCAATATCGCCAGCAGTACTATTATTATAATTTCTGAAATTGCATGTACCATACCAATCCCCATTCGTGTTGTAGAGTTCCGTCACCATGCCTGAACATCTGAATTTTATATTTCTTTCCATCACACATGCAAGCACCTCTATATTAGAAAATCTGTTTCATAATCCCTTGCTCCATATCATCAATGCTATATACATGTTCCATGACCTCAAACGTCTCTCTCAGATTACCTCTAGCACTCTTCCAGCCAATTCCATCGGTAAGCCACACAAATGTAAATCCATCTATAGTATCAGCCTCCTGCGAAAGCATTTTATAGCTTCTTGCAGTTTCATTGAGCTTTGAACCACCGCCACCATAGAAGTTCGTTTCAATACCATAAATCATCTTATCTGTCTTGATTACAAAGTCAAATCTCTTAGCAGCCTTACCCTGATTAGAAAGTGCAGACAAATCAATACTCCACTTTTTCTCTATGTCTTTTAAGTACATTTCTTTAAAGAAATTTACATCCTTTTCAAACCCTGCTGCCACAATATACTTCTCAACCAAATCTTCCATTTGGTGACCACCACGATTTTTACGACCATTAGAATCCAATCCGGTTTCGATACCCAATGCATAATCTACAAGATTATTCACCAAATGATTTGCAATCATATCAAACAATCCGGTCTTACGCATAAATATCTTGTACTGTTCCACACTGTAATTCATCTTCTTGAAATTATACAAGAATGCACCTTCTTCATCCTGTGCATAGATTTCATACCCTCTCACAGCAAGGAGCAACGGAACGCATTGCAATGTTTCCGGATACTTTGTCACTATTTTCTCGAAATCTTCCTCAATGTTCTTTGAGCCAATCAAGGAATTCATAATATTCAACTCGACCTTGATTTCTTCTACATTTCTTACGACCTTTTCAAAGTCGATATAGTAATCATAACTTGATATACTTGGTCTGAACTTATTCAGCCATTCATCAAAATCTCTATTTTTCATTTGCTACCTTCTCCAATCTCCTCTTGGATATCTCCAAGTATTCTTCACTTACATCTATTCCAACAAACTTCCGTCCAAATCGTAAGGCTTCCACTCCGGTAGTTCCTGAGCCACAGAACGGATCCAAAATAACTTGTCCTTCTTTTGTCGATGACAAAACGATTCTTTCCAGCAAATACTCGGGTTTCTGTGTAGGATGTTTGCCCTCTCTTTTTTCTGATGGTCTGGTTAATACTCCAGTCCACACGTCCTTCATTTGCTTTCCATCATTCATTTCTTTCATCTTCTGATAATCAAAAAAATGCCGAGACTTCTTTTCATTCTTCTTTGCCCATAAAATGGTTTCGGTAGAATGTGTGAAGCAACGACATGCTAAGTTTGGTGGTGGATTTGTTTTCTGCCACGTTATGTTATTGATTATTTTAAAGCCTTCCTGTTCCAATGCCATACCAATTGAATATATATTGTGCAGGGTTCCTGATATCCAGACCGTGCCGTTTGGCTTTAGTACTCTTTTACATAACTTAATCCACTTTCTGTTAAACTTGTGCTTTTCTTCGACGCTGATTCCACCTTCTGAAAGCTTATCCCATGAACCTTTATTTACTGAGACCATCCTTCCACCCTGGCAGGTAATACCGTCATTACTTAAAAAGTAGGGTGGGTCTGCAAATATCATGTCCACATATTCCGGCTTCATTTTTGTCAGTATTTTGAAAGAATCCCCCAATACCAACTGCAATTCTTTCGTCTCGAAATAGAATGGCACCTTTTTTGTAAATAAGTTCTCCATCACTTCGGCCCCTTTAATAGTTGCATATAATAACTTCTTCCCCAACTCTGTTAGATGCATCCGAATTAATCATACGTTTTACACTCACAACATCTATTATGTAGCCCTTGTTGCCATACAACTCATTTATCAACTCTGTATTGTGATTTGTAAGCATGCAGTAACAACCTTTGGCTGTCAACTCGTCAAATAGTTTTGCCAACCGCTGATGACTTTCTATGTCAAATCCCTCTTTTGTATACGACTCAAACGATGTGGGATTTAATGGTGCGTATGGACTGTCAATAAATACAAAATCACCCTTCTTTGCATCCTTACAGGCTATTTCAAAATCTCCATCCATGATGGTTACTCCCTGCAGATATTCTGAAATCCCCATGATAGCTTTTTCATCGACAGAGACCCTGCGGCTATTATTGTATGGAACATTGAAAAGTCCCTTACCATTTACACGATACAAACCATTGAAACAATGCTTATTAATAAATACAAACAATGCAGCCAACTCTACATCATACTCTGCTTTCATCAGCTTGTCATTGTAATGCTCTCTGAGGAAATAATAATACTCTTTACCAAGGTCTTCTGTTCTTTTTTCCAGCATTTCCGAATCAAGCTTATTTACTGCCTCCAAAAATGCTTCCGGCACATTACATATCTGCCTGTATGCATTAATCAAAGCCTTGTTAATATCATTTATCAGAGCATTTGCAGGCAGCAATTCAAATGTTACCGCACCACCACCTACAAACGGCTCATAATAATAATTATATTTTTTAGGCATCCGCTCTTTTATCTGTGGAAGCAACTGCCTCTTTCCGCCGGCCCATTTCACAAAAGGAGCGACATTTGAATTACCCATTATGATTCCTCTTCTCTATGTCTGCAAAAAAGATAATTTTTTGTATATTTATTATACTTACAAACACACAAAATAACAACCACAACTTTCACCCTTTTTGAATTAATTTACTTCTGAAATACAAATATGTATTCATGTGCCAGCAGAAGAAAATTATTGTTCTGTTTCTCCAAATAATCCGTGGAATGACAATTATGTTGTTCTTTTATAATAATCTCTTTATTCGTAAATCATA
>CAMWLB010000038.1 GCA_947174985.1 uncultured Lachnospiraceae bacterium
GTCATTGGCTTTGATTTAAATGAAAAGAAAATCGGGCTTTACAAGAGCGGCATTGACCCGACGAAGGAAGTTGGGGACGAGGTAATCAAGAACACAACGGTGGAGTTTACTGCAGACCCGTCCCGTTTAAGAGAGGCAAAGTTCCATATTGTGGCGGTGCCGACTCCCGTAAATGACGACCATACGCCGGATTTGACGCCGGTGGAGGGCGCAAGCCGGATTCTGGGGCAGAATCTGACAAAGGGATCCATCGTGGTATTTGAGTCCACTGTGTATCCGGGCGTGACAGAAGATATCTGCGTTCCGATTTTGGAGAAGGAGTCGGGATTAAAGTGCGGCGTGGATTTTAAAATCGGTTATTCTCCCGAGAGAATCAACCCGGGGGACAAGGTGCATCGACTGGAAACGATTACAAAGATTGTGTCCGGTATGGACGAGGAGACACTTGACGAGGTTGCAAAGGTATATGAACTGGTGGTGGAGGCAGGTGTTTACCGTGCTGATTCTATCAAAGTGGCGGAGGCTGCAAAGGTAATTGAGAACAGCCAGAGGGATATCAACATTGCGTTTATGAACGAGTTATCCATTATTTTTAACAGGATGGGCATTGATACAAAGTCTGTTCTGGAAGCAGCGGGGACAAAGTGGAATTTCCTGAAATTTTACCCAGGTCTCGTGGGCGGGCACTGCATTGGTGTTGACCCCTATTACCTGACCTACAAGGCGGAGCAGCTCGGATACCATTCCCAGATTATTTTGTCCGGCAGGCGCATCAACGACGATATGGGAAAATATGTGGCGGAAAGCCTTGTAAAGAACCTGATTAAGTCCGATATAGCGGTGAAAAATGCGAGGGTGGCGATTCTCGGCTTTACCTTCAAGGAGAACTGCCCTGACACCAGAAATACAAAGGTTATCGATATCTATAAAGAATTAAAGGAATATGGTATCACACCGCTTGTGGTGGACCCTGCTGCAGATGCGGAGGAGGCAAAACAACTCTATGGCATTACCTTCGGCAGCATGGAGGATGTAAAGGATATGGACGCTGTGATTGTCGCAGTGGCACACAATGAGTTCCTTCAATTAAGCAGGGAAAGCATAGAGGCATTTTATAACCGGAATCACAAGAAGAAGGTGCTGATGGATTTGAAGGGACTGTTTGACAAGAAGGAATATGCGGACGAGGCGTTCTGTTACTGGAGATTGTAGTGAGCAGGTAAATGTGCTGTAGATGAAGCTTGAAAAAAGAAAGATGGGAGTCATTATGGGCTATAAAGATTTGAAATTTGAAGCGGACAGTGTTTTTTTAGTGACAGGGGGTGCCGGTTTCATCGGCTCCAACCTGTGCGAAGCGTTGGTGGAGATGGGATATACAGTGCGGTGTCTGGATAACCTCTCTACGGGCAGCTACGACAATATTGCGCATCTGGAGAAAAGCGGCAGATTTACTTTTATCAAAGGTGATATCCGCGATTTGGACACCTGCATGGAGGCATGCAAGGATGTGGATTACGTGCTCAATCAGGCTGCGTGGGGCAGTGTGCCGCGCAGCATCGAGATGCCTCTTTTATATGAGGAAATCAATATTCGCGGTACCCTGAACATGATGGAGGCGGCGAGACAGAGCGGTGTGAAAAAATTTGTGTACGCTTCCAGTTCCTCCGTATACGGCGACCATCCGGTGCTGCCCAAAAAGGAGGGTGCGGAAGGAAAGCTTCTATCCCCCTATGCGCTCACCAAGCGAGTTGACGAGGAGTACGGAAGGCTCTACAAGGTGCTTTATGGTTTGGATACCTATGGTCTTAGGTATTTTAATGTTTTCGGAAGGCGGCAGAACCCCGAGGGCATGTATGCGGCGGTGATTCCGAAGTTCATTAAGCAGCTTTTGGCAGACGAAGCGCCAACCATCAACGGCGACGGCAGACAGTCCCGCGATTTTACTTATATCGACAATGTAATCGAGGCAAATTTAAGAGCATGTCTGGCGTCTGAAGATGCGGCGGGCGAGGCCTTTAACATCGGTGCAGGCGGCAGGGAATTTTTGATTGATATCTATTATGATTTGTGCAAGGCGCTGGGCAAGGAGATTGAGCCTAAATTTGGCCCCAGCCGTCCCGGTGATATCAGGGATTCCAATGCGGACATAAGCAAAGCGCGCGAGCTTTTAGGGTATGATCCGGAGTATGATTTCAAGGCAGGCATTGCGCTTGCAATTGACTGGTATAAGGAAAATCTGTAGTTGCCGGTTTCGAATTGTCACAAAGATAACAGCAACACCTCAAGATTTTGCAATTACTTATCCGGTATTGACATGAAAGGAAGTTTTGAATGAAATATCAGCTTGTTGTATTTGGCGTAAAGGATACCACCGAGCGAATTGTGGAATTTATCCAGAAAAATATACGCAAGGTGGATTTGGTGGTGACCATCAGCGGAGCGGTGCTTCAAAAAAATCAGGTTTCAGGCTTTAAGGGGCTTTCGTTTCTCACGGAGAAATATGGGATTCCGGTCAGGGAAGTGGACAGCTATGCTTTAAAGGACGAGGCGACGCTGGCTTTTTTTGCGGAAAACGAGTTTGATATTGGTATATCCATGGGTTGGCAGAGGCTGATACCTGCCGCGGTGCTGGACAGGTTTCGTTATGGTGTGTTCGGCTTTCATGGAAACTGCGCATACCTGCCCTATGGCAGAGGGCGTTCTCCTCTGAACTGGTCCATCATAAACGGGGATACCCGCTTCAACCTGAATCTGTTTCAGTACGATGAAAAGGCGGACAGCCCCAATATTTTTGCCAGTGAGATGTGCGCCATCACACAGCACGACACAGTCAGAAGTATGCAGTACAAGAACATCATCTGCTCCCAGAACTTGATTCGCAGGCTGCTTGCGGCGTATGAGGACGGCAATATCAAAATCAACAGGGAATCAAAGGATTTTGACTCATGGTATGAGAAGCGCACCGCAGCCGACGGCAAAATAGATTTTCACGGCAAAACACGTGACATTTACAATCTGATACGCGGTGTGACGGCTCCCTTTCCGGGCGCTTTCGCCTATGTGGGAGAAGAAAAGGTGCTGGTATGGGATGCAGTGCCCTTTGACGAAATGCTGGATTTTTCTGCATATCGGCCGGGGGAGGTCATTGAGGTGTTTGACAATCAGCCCATTGTGCGGACAGTGGATGGGTCGCTGCTGATTCGGCGGTATGAGGCGGTGGTTCAGCTAAAGGCGGGAGATATTCTGGAATAGAGGTATTTGGATGCAGATTGCAATTCGTTTAGACGCCATTACGCCGGACATGGACTGGGAGCGTTTCCTTGCTTTTAAGGAAATACTGGATGGGTGCGGTATAAAGCCCTTAATTGGTGTGGTTCCTGACAACAGGGATGAAAATCTGCACAGGGCAAAGGCGGCGGGCGGCTTTTGGGAGTATATCAAGGAGCTTCAGGAGAATGGCTGGTGCGTTGCCCTGCACGGCTACAATCATATTTATACGACAAAAAAAGGGGGTCTGTTCCCTTTAAACCACTTTTCAGAGTTTGCCGGAGTGCCTTTTGACAGGCAAAAGGAAATGCTCTCTGAGGCGGCAGAAATCTTTGAAAGGAATGGCATTCGGACGGATATTTTTATGGCGCCGGCGCATTCCTATGACAGAAATACGCTGAAAGCGCTAAAAGAACTGGGATATTGTAAAATGACGGATGGTTTTGGCAGTTGTCCTTATCGGTGGCAGGGTATGACCTTCTATCCGATTTCCTTTCTGCTTAGCAGGAGTTTAAAAAAGAAAACGGGCGTTACCACAATGGTGGTACATACAAATGAAATAGATGATACGGGAATGGAGCGGATGCGAAGGCTGTTGACAGAACAGCAGGATAATTTGATTTCCTATAGCGATTTTCTTGCCATGGCGAGCAGGAAAAAAGGAGCCTGCGGCCATTTATGGGAGCATATGCTGGCAACGGCAAAGAGGGTGTTGGTAAAACTGAAACAGGAAAGGCATGGGTAGCAGAATGGAAGAGCCTATCAGAATTCTCCATGTTCTCGGGGGACTCAGTCTGGGTGGAGCGGAAAGCCGCATTATGGATTTATACCGCAGTATGGACAGGCAGAAAATGCAATTTGATTTTCTGGTACATTCCTCAAAAAAAGAGCATTTTGACGAAGAGATAGAGGCGTTGGGGGGGCGGATTTACCGCGTCCCCCGTTTTAAAGTATACAATTTAGTTTCTTACAAAAGAGCGCTGAAGCGCTTCTTTGCGCAGCATCACGAATTTCGGGCGGTACACGGGCATATGACGAGTACGGCTGCAATCTACCTGCCAATAGCAAAAAAGGCGGGGATTCCGATTGCTATCGGACATGCCAGAAGCGCGGGCGTAGCAGGCGGGCTCAAAGGGCTTTTGACAAAGTACCTGCGCCGTCCTTTAAAACACAGGGCAGATTACTGCCTTGCCTGTTCCAAAGAAGCAGGAGAAGCGGTGTATGGGAAAAAATGGGTGGATGCGGGAAAGGTGGAAGTCATTCCCAATGCCATTGACGCTGCTAAATATGTATATGACGAAGATGTCAGAAATAGGATGAGGAAGGAACTGGGTCTTTCAGATAAGCTTGTAATCGGACATGTAGGAAGCTTCAGAGAGGCAAAAAACCATGTCTTTCTGATTCAAATATTTGCGGAAATTTACAAGGAGAGAAAAGACGCAGTATTGCTTTTGCTGGGTGACGGCGCGCTGCGGGAAACGATAGAAAAACAGGTTTCGGAGGCAGGGCTGACACAGGCAGTCCGCTTCTTGGGCAATCAGGCAAAGGTGAGTCCCTATTACCAGGCGATGGACTATTTGGTGTTTCCTTCCTTATATGAAGGACTGCCCGGAACCGTCATCGAGGCGCAGGCGGCAGGACTTCGCATTTTGGTATCGGACGCAGTGACGAAAGAAGCCGGTGTCACGGAGCTTGCAGAGTTTTTCAGCTTACATAAGGCGGCTTCAGAATGGGCAGCACATGTGGTAGAAAACTGTGGATATGAAAGAAAAAGCAGACTGTCGGATATTCAAAAGGCAGGCTTCGATATCAGTGCGCAGGCGGCGCGGTATGAAGAGATTTACAGAAAAAATATACTGTTGATGGTGCCCATGCTGCATCAGGGCGGTTTTGAACGTATCTGTGTGCAGACGGCAAAGCTTTTGGCAGACAAATACAATGTCAGCATTGCCATTTTCAGCTCAGAGGATATGTTCTATGATGTGGGGGATATTCCACTTATTGACCTGAATCTGGGAAGCCGTCCCAGCCTTGTAGGAAAGCTGGTTAATATTCTGCGGCGTATCAAGGCAGTTAAAAGAGTAAAAAAAGAAAAGAATATCCATGTGACCTACAGCTTTGGTCCGACTGCGAATCTGATAAACGCGCTGACAAAGGTGCGTGATAAGGTGTGGATTGGCATCAGGGGCTATGGCGCTCTGGAGGCGAAAAGGGAGATGAAGCTGACCTGTGGGCGGGCTGACAAGGTAATCTGCTGTGCAAAGGAAATGGCGGATGATGTGGAAAGGCTTTATGGACCGAAATCAGTGGAATGTCTCTACAATCCCTGTGATACAAAAAGGCTGGGGGCGCTTGCGGAAGAACAGCCGGATGCAGCACATTGCGCATTTCTTTCCGAAAAACAGCCCTTGCTTGCGTCCATGAGCAGGGTGGATGATGTGAAGGGCTTCTGGCATCAGATAAAAGCGTTTGCATTGATAAAAAAAGAAATTCCGCAAGCGGGATTGATGATTATCGGGGACGGGGATTTCTCCGAATATAAAAAGCTGGCGGAGGAGCTTCATGTACGTGACAGTGTCCTCTTTACGGGCGTGCAGAAAAATCCATTCTGCTATCTGAAATGGGCTTCCCTGTATCTGATGACTTCTGAGACAGAAGGCTTCCCCAACGCCATGGTGGAGGCGATGGCGGTCGGCGTGCCGGCGCTGTCTGTCAACTGCAAAACCGGTCCTGCGGAGATACTCATGGACGATTATCGGCGGGCTGCGGCACAGGACGCTGTGTATGAAGGAGAATATGGCATGCTTCTCCCTGTTATGAACCCGAAAAAGAACTTGAATGCAGGAGAGATAGAGGCGGAGGAGAAAATACTGGCGCAGGAAGCGGTCAAGATTTTACAGAATCCGGATAAGATAAAAGAAATGCGCGCGGCGGCGCGGCAGAGGAGTAAAAGCTTTTCTGTAAAGGCGTATGAAGAAAAATTGTGCACATGGATAGAAGCAGCCGGCAAGTTTGACTAAAGCCGGCTATTGTGCTATATTGTTTGAAGCAGTTGAAGGGAGAAAGTTTATGTTTTCATTTCAGGATTACCGGAAGATTATAAGCATCATCAAATCGACCGGCAGGTATATGGGTTATAAGGAAGCTTTAGGCAGGGATAAATTTATCATTATGCGCCATGATGTGGAATACAGCGTGGAGCGCGCCTATGCGCTTTCCAAGGTGGAAGAAAGCATGGATTTTACTTCCTCTTATTTTTTCCAGTGGACCAATAATTCCTATAATATCCTTTCCAGGAAAAATATGGAGATGGTGAAAGATATGCATGAGAGAGGGCATGTCATTGGTCTGCATTATGCATTAAACGGCATGACGGACATGGAGCAGATTCGGAAGCAGATTGTAAAGGAAATGCGTATTTTAAGTGAGATGTTCGGTTTTCAGGTGGATATCTTTTCCGTGCACAGGCCGTCGAAGGATATTTTGAGAGAGAATATCAAACTTGACGGTATCATTAACGCTTATCAGGATGATTTCTTTACCTTTGCGGAAAATGTCACGGAGGACACGCCGGTAGCGGTGAAATATATGTCCGATGCCAACCATATATGGCGGTATGGATACCCCGATGAAAACACGATATTGGGAAATGACAAGGTGCAGATTTTAACCCATCCCTTTGCGTGGACAAAAAAGGGTTACGATAATTTTGACAATTATAAAAGGCTTGTGCAGGAAAAAACAGAAGAGATGATTCAGAGTATTGACAATGAATGCAAGGATTTTTCGGAGCACAAGGACTGGTTTATGGAAAATGCGGTTTTGCGTGTATAATCTGCAGGACGGCGGTGAATGAGAAAGAAAGCGACAAACATGGGTAAAAAGAAAATTGCCTTTTACTGCGGTTCCCTGATAAAAGGGGGTGCCGAAAGGGTATTTGTAAATCTGGCGGAATACTTTTATAAAGAAGGCTATGACGTATGCATGATAACACAGTACAAGAAGGAAGACGAGTATGTTATCAGCCCTGCGATTGAAAGGGTGCTGTCCGATTTGACGGAGGAGGAAACTGGAAAAAGCCGTATCCGCAATTTTTTTTGCAGATTTCAAAAGCTGCGGCGCATACTAAAAACAGTCAGGCCGGATATTGTTCTGACTTGTACGGCAAAGAGTAATTTTATGGCGATGGCGGCAAGTACTTTTTTGAAAACCCGAGTGGTGGTTTCCATAGTTGGCGACCCTAAGATGGAATATTACACGAAGGCTATGCGCCTGATTGCAAAGACATACTTTCGCTTTGCGGATGGCATTGTGTTTCAGACAAAGGAGGCAAGAGCCTTTTTCCCTAAATATATACAAAAGAAATCAGTTATTCTGTCCAATGCCTTGAATCCACAGTTTCTGCGGGAGAGGTATGCTGGAGAGCGCAAAAAGGAGATTGTGGCGGTAGGCAGGCTGGACGACAATAAAAATCACGAGATGCTAATCAGAGCTTTTGCACAGATAGCAGATAAATTTCCGGACTATAAGCTGACTGTTTTCGGGGACGGGGAGAGTCGCGGGAAGCTGGAAGCTTTGATTGCAGAAGAAGGACTTTCGGAGCGTGTGTTTCTGCCGGGTGTGACGGCAGATGTGGCAGGTGATATTGAAAGGGCAGCATTGTTTGTTCTCCCATCAAATACTGAGGGGATGCCCAATACTCTGCTGGAGGCGATGGCGCTTGGGTTGACCGTTATTTCGACGGACTGTCCCTGCGGTGGTCCGCGGGAACTGATTACGCAGGGAGAAAATGGATTGTTAATTCCTGTGGGAGACATAAAGGCGCTTTCGGAGGCGATGGACAAGGTGTTGTCGAATCCGGCGGATGCTGAAAAAATGGGACGGAATGCGTGGAAGCTGCAGGAAAAGCTGAAGCCTGAGGTGACGAATCAAAGCTGGAAGAATTACTTTGAAGGGGTGCTGGCAAGGCGGAACAGTATGAGGTAGAGGATTGAAAATTATTGAAAACTATTGTCCGAAAAGGATTCCTTTGGAAGAACAGAATGAAGTGATTTCTGTGGCGGTTGCAGTATATAATGTTGCGGCCTATTTGGACAGGGCGATTATTTCGCTCATAAATCAAACTTACCAGAATTTAGAGATTATTTTAGTAGATGATGGGTCAACAGATTGCTGCGCAGAAATATGTGACAGATATGCAGCACAGGATAAAAGGATTAAGGTAATACACAAAGAGAACGGAGGACTGTTTACAAGCCGGAATGTCGGCATTGAAAATGCTACGGGTACGTATCTTGCATTTTTAGATGGAGACGACTGGATAGAAGAGGATATGTATGAGAAAATGCTCAGCGCAATGCGGGAGCATGGTGCAGAGCTTGCAGTCTGCCGTTATAAGTGGGTTTATGCAGATAGAACGGTAGACCTTTCTACAGGAAAAGCGGCCGTTATGGAAGGACAGGAAATGCTTGCCAAGTATCTGGAAGAGGATGATGCGTTCCAGATACAAAATGCAGCATGGAATAAGTTATACAGGCGTTCTCTTGTAGGTAACTTACGTTTTCCAAAGCGTTTGTATGAGGATATGCTTTATACAATACAGCTTTTAAATAAACTGTCTAAGAGTATATATCTGGATAGGGCGTACCATAATTATGTCTGTGACCGAAATACCAGTATTATGAATATGGGTATCAATGAAAAAATTTTTACTGATTTGATTCCGAACTTATATGATAGAAGTGCATTTCTAAGGCAAATCAAAAGAGAGGATTTGGCACTTTTACAAGATTATTTTATGTATAAGCGTATATTACTTTTTTATACAGCTACATCTCGCAGTAAAAATCCATACAAGAAAAAATATATGAAACTGCTAAAAGATAAACTCAGGGAACCTGATAAGAGCAGTTATGCTGCGATATTTTCCATTCCGCAGGCCAATCCGCGCGAGTATCAGAAACTGAAGATTTTTTTGTTTTCTCCACAGCTCTACCTGCTGGCGATGTGGCTGAATGATAAGATTGTAGTACCAATCAAGACGAAGAGGGTGAAAAAATAATATGCTGATGCTGCAAATGACAGGCGGTATGGGGAATCAAATGTTTGTATATGCCCTGTATAAGGCGCTGGGGAATCTGGGAAAACAAGTATGCATTGAAGATTTTACCCACTATAAAGACATTGGCAGAAAAGATAATCTGCTGGAGAAAATTTTTGATTTCACATATAGAAAGGGAGAACGTGCGGAATATAACAGGCTGACAGATTCTTCTCTTTTGCCTTGGAAGCGTGTCAGGCGAAAGTTGTTTGGAAGAGGCGGCAGTATTTATCAGGAGAAGGACGCCATTACCTTTGAGGAGGAAATCTTTGACAAAAAGGATGCATACTGTATCGGCTATTGGCAGAGCTTCCGATATTTTGAGAGCGTGGAGGAGCAGATTAGAAAGGATTTTTCTTTTGACTGGACAATTTTTTCACCAAAAGCGCAGGCTTACAGGGAGCAGATAGAAAATACCTGCTCTGTCAGTGTCCATATCAGACGTGGAGATTATCTGAATGAAAAATTTGCCGCTATATATGGCGGCATTTGTACGGAAGCCTATTACCGGAGCGCAATGGACTATTTCAGGGAGTATTTTCCGGAATGCCGCTTTTTCCTGTTTACAGATGATGCAGAGTGGGGAAGGCTTTATACGAAGGAAAATATGACGCTGGTGGACTGTGGCGGAAGTGATGGTGCGCATGTGGATATGGCGCTGATGAGTCTGTGCAGGCACAATATTATAGCAAACAGCAGCTTTAGCTGGTGGGGGGCGTGGCTGAACCGGAACCCGAAGAAGAAGGTGGTGGCGCCGAAGCAGTGGCTGAATACATCTGAAGGACAGGACATCTTTTATAAGCTGTGCAATGTAAGGATAGATAAAGATGGAAGGAGAGTACAGTGAATCCGAAGATATTTAAAAAGCTGGCTTGTATTTTAAATAAAAAAGAGCAGAAGCGAATCGTGGGTCTTGGTGTTCTGGTTCTGATTGGCGGTTTGTTGGAGATGCTTGGCGTATCCATGATTATACCGCTGGCGCAGGCTGTTATGGATACGGAGCGCATGCAGCAGAACAAATATGTGAAATGGGTCTGCGATTTGTTCCATATAGAGGACATGAATGTTTTCACCATACTGCTGTTAATCGCAGTTATTCTTGTGTTTGTGATAAAAAATAGTTATCTGCTGTTTCTTGCCTATATACAGGCGAAATTTGTAAACAGCAATCAGCACAAGGCAGGAAGTTATATGCTGGAGGAATATCTAAACCGTCCCTATGAATTTTATCTGAATGCGGATATTCCGACCATTTTCCGTATCCTTGACGGGGATATTCCCAAGGTATTTCAACTATTGTTTTCCCTCATCAGAATGGTGACGGAGCTGGTGGTGGCAGTCTGTCTGTTTGTCCTTCTAATGGTACTTGATCCGATGATGACCTTGCTGCTTCTGGTATTGTTTTTGGTGATGTCGCTTATTGTTGTGAAGGTATTAAAGCCTGTTTTAAACAATATCGGCGAAGAAAATCAGGAAGTACAGAGTGTCGCAGGACGCTGGAGAACCAAAGCGGTATATGGAATTAAGGACGTGAAGGTCCTTGGCAGGGAAAGCTTTTTTGCTTCTTTTTATGAAAAGCACACCAGACGGGGCATGGAACTTACGGTGAAATACTCCGTGTTAAACAATATGCCGAGAACTATCATTGAGACGGTATGCATTGCAGGCGTGCTTGGGTACCTTGCAATCTGTATTGCTATGGGAGGCGATGTGAAGGAGCAGCTTACCTCGATTGTAGCGTTTGCGGTTGCGGCGTTCCGCCTGATGCCCAGCATGAACCGTATCAATACCTATATGACGGATATCGCGTTTTTTGAGCCTTCTTTAAATTATGTATATGACCATGTGGATTTTACAAAATATAAAGAAAACGGGAAATATGTGTGTACGCCGCCTGAAAATCCGGAGCCGGTTAAGATTGATGCGGATATTGTGTTAAAGGATATCTCTTACATGTATCCCAATACGGATAAAAAAATATTAGATCATGCGAATATGGTTATACCTTATGGCAAATCGGTCGGCGTAGTCGGTCCGTCGGGCGCAGGAAAATCCACGGTTATCGATATCTTTCTGGGGCTTCTGCAGGCGCAGGAGGGGAGTATATGCTGCGGAAAAAGGAATGTCATGGATAATTATCCCTCATGGCTTAGTAATATCGGCTATATTCCGCAGTCGATTTACTTATCTGACGATTCTATCAGGGATAATATTGCTTTTGGCGTGGAAAAAGAGAAAATTGACGATGCGAGAGTATGGAAAGTGCTGGAGGAGGCGCAGATGAAAAAATTTGTGGAGGCACTTCCGGAAGGACTGGATACCTCTACCGGCGACAGGGGCGTGCGCATCTCAGGCGGTGAAAGGCAGCGTCTTGGCATTGCAAGGGCATTGTATCACGACCCGGATATTCTGGTGTTTGACGAGGCGACCTCAGCGCTTGACAATGTCACGGAAGAAGCGGTTATGGAGGCGATTAACAGCTTCCATGGCAGAAAAACCATGGTTATCATTGCGCACAGGCTGAATACAATAGAAAAATGCGATGTTATCTACCGTGTGGAGAATGGAAAGATTACTGTGCAGGAGAAATAGGAACAGAGAAAGGAAAGGATTATGGTCGGCACCGAATTTTTGGAAGGACAAGGATTGGGTAATCAGCTTTTCTGCTATGTGACGGCTCGAGCTATCGCGGAAGAAAACGGGTATGAATTTGCCACGGCAGGGCAGGAAAGGCTGGCGGTCAACATTCACAGCAGGAAAGGCATGTACTTTATGGACATGGATTTGGGACATGCTGTTACCGACCTTGAAAAGAAGAATTTTTCTGTCTATAGGGAGGCGGAAGTCAGGCTGTATATGGGAAATTCAAAGCATGATATAGAGCATGGCTGTTATGTCGCTGGTGCAGACGAGGGAATGTACCATATTGCAGACAATACCCTGCTCTACGGCAACATGCAGGATGAGTCGTATTTTTATCGTTATGTGGACAGACTGAAGGACTGGCTCAGGGTCAGGCCGGAATATGAATCCTACGAGTACAGCCGCGAAAATTTATGTGTTATCAATATGCGTGGTGGGGAATATGCGGATAGTCCGGAGCTGTGCCTGCGCAAAAAATACTGGCTTGATGGCATGAAGAAAATGAAAGAAATCCGGCCGGATATGGAATTTATGATTGTGACGGACGATGTAAGGGAAGCGCAAAAAACGCTGCCGGGTATACCGGCGTATCATTTCTCCATTGACAAGGATTATGTGATATTAAAAAACGCGCACTATCTTTTACTGTCAAATTCAACCTTCGCCTTTTTTCCCGCCTATACCAGCGAGACGGTGAAGTTTGTGATAGCGCCGAAGTACTGGGCGCGCCACAATGTGTCGGATGGCTATTGGGCGAGTGCACAGAATATTTACGAGCGCTTTCATTACATGGACAGGCGGGGAAGGCTCTTTACGGCAGAGGAATGCCGCAGTGAACTGGAGAGATATCAGGCGGTTTCGGGACGCTATAAACGCGTGGGTCAAAAACCACAGGGAATTCGTTTATGGGCGTATGCGCTGCACAGCAAATACGTTTATGGCAGGTTTCGGCTGAGAAGGATTTGTAGAGGACTGCTAAGGCGGATAAGGCACGTGTCCAGATAGAGGAGGAAAAGGAATTGGTGAAAAGAAAAGCGCGCTTATGGTATACGGTATTGATTCTTGTGGAACTTGCGGCGTTGATTTACCTGATAAGCGGTTATACAAAAGAGAAGACAGTTATTGATATTCCCTATACGGACTTTATCGGAACCACGATACCGGATGACAGAGACGGCTGGTATGTAGACGCCACTTTTCCTCTGGAACCATCGAAAATATTTGACTACACGCCGGACAAGCCTCTTAAAAAGGGTACTTACGATATCACTGTCCGTTATGAAACGGACTCGGAGAATAATACTTGTAGTGTGAAGGCAGGCACAAAAGGCTTTTGGGGGCTGCGCGCCGATACGGTGCATTTGTCTCCTAAAACGCAGGAAATGACCTTTATGATTTATCTCAATGAAGATGTGGAAAATTTTCGGCTTGAGACGTATTTTGGCGGAGAGGGTTACATGATAGTCAAGGGCTGTACCATCACGGAGACCAGAGCAGCTCTGCGGATACAGTTTACTGTGGCGGCATTTCTGTTTTTGCTGTTGGATATGTTTCTGCTGGCGAAGCAAAGGGGCTGGTTTAATAAGTTATCCGCCCAAAGCCTGTATAGGCTGGCAGCGTTGACGGCAGTTACCTTTGCGGTATCCTATCCGCTGTTTTCCGGATACATTATGTCGGCAATTGACCTTAATTACCATTTGATGCGAATTGACGGCGTTGCCGAAGGACTTTTAGCCGGACAGTTTCCGGTCAGAATTCAGCCTAACTGGATGTATGGGCATGGTTATCCGGCATCCGTTTTTTATGGTGATTTGTTTTTGTATTTTCCGGCAGTGCTGCGTCTGATTGGATTTCCCACAGTGTTTGCGTATTCTGTCTTTATGATTATCTGCAATTTTGCGACAGTATCGATTGCATATTGGTGCTTCCGAAAAATGGCAAAGGACGAAACAATAGGCATGCTGGCAGCGTTTTTGTATGTGTCGGCGCCGTATCGAATGACAAATCTTTACATTAGGGGAGATGTGGGGGAAATATGGGGAATGGTCTTTCTGCCATTACTTGTCTATGGAATTTATGCGGTGTTCTCTGACACGGAAGCAGAGCGGTATGACAAGCTTTGGATTCCCTTGGTAATCGGGTTTAGCGGAGTGCTGCAAACGCACATTCTTTCCGGTGCGCTTTACGGAGGATTTGTTTTGCTCGCGTGCGTTGTCTATGTGAGAAAAATTTTTGGAAAAGGGTGTTTCAAAACGTTTCTGGTGCTTGCAAAGAC
>CAMWLB010000039.1 GCA_947174985.1 uncultured Lachnospiraceae bacterium
AGAATCCGTTTTATCCTCAATAGTCTAAACGTCCATGAAGATGGGCATGATATGGATGTGTACTATGTTGCAGAACGAATCCATCAGACCATTCAGGAAAGTATCAGCAAATATGCGTGTTTGCAAGAACGGTGTCAGTTGGAATATATTGACCCTATGGAAAGTTTTGATCATGGCTTGCAACCTTGCTGGATGACTTATGAGATTTGGTTTAAGCAAAGGAATATCTGGGCGACTCGCAATAAGATTTACAAGAAATTTGTTTGTCCCCCATTTACTAATCACACCGACCAAGACCCCTCTATCGACGGAGTCAACCCTGATGAACATAACAATCTGGATCATCCCAGAACTTACAATGAAGCCACTGACTTCATCACAAAGCCAGATTAAACATAACTAATTGAATAATTAAAACTTAGCCCTTGTTGACCGCAGGGGCTTTTTTATTGCTCACTATTACTAATAAATTTAAGCAACGATGGCAAATAATAAAGAATTTAAATTTATCAAAGGTGCATATTGCGCCGGTGCACCTGCTGATATTTGCTACTACACCGATGTCGATTATTGGAGTGTTCAAGAATTTCTCTGGGAATTCGACTATCTGGTCAATTATGTAAATCCCAGCGTAATACGCATCCACATTAACTCTGTCGGTGGCAGTGTCATCGAGGGGATGAGCGTATTCTCAAAAATCATGGACTGTAAGATCCGCACAGAATGTATCAACGATGCTTTGGCGGCTTCGATGGGGTCAATTATATGGGCAGCCGGTGATGAGCTTTTTATGAAAGATTACGCTCTTCTGATGATTCACAATCCATTTTGTGATGCAAACGGAGAGAAGCAATACAATCAAGCAACTGAAGCCTTCACTCAGCAACTTAAAACTATTTATGTCAAGCGTTTCGCTCTCTCTGAAGAAGAGGTTGAAAACATAATGAATGGCAAAGAAGGTGAAGATGGGACTTTCCTTACAGCTACTCAGGCAGTTGAAAAAGGCTTTGTCGATTCAGAACATATTATCGAAACTCCCAAGGCGGTCAAAGACCAGATTCAGGCAGCCCTTAAAGACACCAAAGACCTTGGCCAAATCAAGGCGATTTACGGATTGGTGGCACCTACACTTCCCTTAACAACTATTAACCAACAGAATGCTAAATCAAATTCACAAACAATGGATAAAATCGAAATTTCAGTTTTTGCCGCCCTTTTCGGACTGACTGGGAAGGATGCCACCGCCGACAATATCACGGCGAAGTTCAATGAGCTTAAAGCCAAAGCAGACAAGGCCGACGCTCTTCAGGCAGCTCTTGACGAAAAAACGACACAGTTAGCTACTGCTAATGCAGAGCTTACTGGTGCCAAGAGTTCAATCAGCAATTTGACTGCCGATCTCGAAAAAGCCAAGGGTGCTCTGAAAATCTATCAGGAGGCGGAGGACAAGGCCAAGGAGGACAAGATCAATGCTCTTGTGGACAAGGCCATCAAGGATTGCAAAATCAGCAAGGATGACCGTGAGGATTACATCAAAATGGCCCAGAGCGATTTTGAACTTGCTGAGCGCATCCTCGCCAAAATTCCTGCTCGCGACAATCTCGGACAGATCATCTCTCAGGCCAATCAGGACGCTGCAAAACACGGCATCCAGTCTGAGGAACAGAAAGTTCAGGCCAAGGTCGAAGATGTTGTGGGTAAGAACTTCCAGTTCAAGACCCTCGACTAATCGCCAGCAATTCAATCATTAATGTTTTAATTCACAAACAACAATGGCAGCATTTACTTTTAACGCAGGTCAGAGTAACTATACTGGTGAAGTCCTTGGTGATCTTCTGACCCTTGCCGCACAGGAGAATGAGACCTACAAGGAGGGTCTTATTCACATCAAGTCGGGTATCCAGAAGAAATATGCTCTTCCGCAGGTTCGCCTCGGTAAAATCATCCAGGACCACAAGGCCACTCCTGATTCAAGCGTCGGCGAATACACATTTGCAGAGCGTTATCTGGAGCCGGAGGATTTTATGATCTATCTGGAGTTCAACCCCCGCGACTTCGAGCAGTATTACAAGCCGTTCCAGCCGAAGGGTAATCTGGTATTCCGCGAACTCGACCCCAAGGTTCAGGCGACCATGATCCGTCTGCTTATGGAGCAGGAACAGGAATACATCAATCAGGCAATCTGGTGTTCGGCTACCGCCGCAGAACGTGCCAAAATTTCAAGCAGCGATGGCAATGTTGCTGCTGGTGCAACTGAAATCGGTGGTGATGCAGATGCAGGCCCCATGAAGTATTTTAACGGTGCTATCGCCCGTGTACTCATGAACGCCGCCGCTGCTGCTACATCGGAAGATGCAAAATGTGGTCAGGTCAATATCGCCGGCACCGGCACATTTGCCGATGGTGAGGCTGTCGAGAAAGAGCTTTACGCAATGTGGGAAGCAACTGCTCCCAAGATCCGCAAGAAAGCAGGTCTCGTCATCCTTATGGACTATAAGTCCTGGGATGCTTATAACAGGTATCTCTCGGCTAAGACCGTCAAGTACAGCGACAACCGCAAAGAGAACGAACACCGCTTCCAGGGCAAGCGCATCATTCCTATGGTCGCTCTTCCCAACGACACCATTTTCATGGGTGTATTCACGACCGGTGTTGACTCGAACCTCTGGATGGGTGTTGACTACGCTAATGATGAGAATGTCCTTCAGGTTGAAAAGCTCCAGGCTAACTCTGAGCTTTACTTCTTCAAGGTTCTTCTCAAAATGGACGTCAACATCGTGCGTCCCTCAGAAATCACGGCTCACATCCCGTTCAAATATACTGCGGCTTAATTCTTCACAACACTATGCAAGGCGGTGTAAAAACTGCCTTGCATAAATAACAAAATTTATGGGTAGAAGCAAAAAAACCGATACAGCCAAATCCGAAGAAGCAGTTGTAGCTGATGTTCAGGTTGGAGAAGAGGTAGTCTCCTCAGAATCTGTGGTTGAACAGGAAATACAGCCGTCAAACGAAATCGAAGAGATCGAGGAAACTATAAAGACCAAAGAGTCCAAAAAGACTGAAAAGGTCTCTACAGAAAATGAGCCGGTTGAAGAGATTTCATCTCGTGATCTGATGCTTATGCGCCTATATCCTCAGTATGAAAAAGTCTGGATTACTCCCCAAGGGTTCGTGCATCCTGAAGGTGCTTCCCAGTTTTTGCTGAAGGGCGCAAAACTTTACAAAAACAAATTTTTCAACAATAAAAAATAATTCATAATGGCTACGAATACAAATTTAGGTGGAGTTTTTACCACTGACATTGACGGCAAGCGCAATAGCAATGTGTTTCTTAGCACTGAGAATGTTGTCGGCCTTATCTTCGATACAAGTATCGTAGGTGGTCTTGAAAAGGCTTTGGGCAAGGACACACTCGCTGCTAAGACCTTTGCCAACGGCAATGTTGTGGAGCTCAACACCTCTAAGGATGTAGCTGAAGCCGGTATCGACGATACTGTTCTTGCTGGTATTGCAAAATATCATCTTGACAGTTTCTTCAGTCTGGCCGGTGGCACTCAGCGCATTTTTGTATCATTCATGAACAGCGATGAGGATTCCGACTTTGAAGCCGTTGAACTGATGCAGCTTGCATCCGGCGGCATTATCTATCAGATCGGGGTATGGACAGGTAAGCCGATTGCCAAGAAGAATATGGATGGCTCCTACTCTGTGGAAGCCGGTAATGTATGTGCAAAGCTCGAAGCTGTTGCAGAAGTTCTGGGTGGTAAGGTGGGTATAACCAACTATGAGGGTAACGCCCCGCTCAACATACTTCTTTCAGCTCCTGTTCTCAATGAAGCTGTCGTTGACATCAAGAAACTTCCAGATCTGAGCGGTCTCGATATGCCCAAGGTAACGGTTCTTCTGGGACAAGCTCCCACCGATACCGTCCATGAGCTTATGTATGCTGTCAATCACGTTGCTGATACTGCATCTTATGTTCCCATAGGATGTGTAGGTGCAGCCCTCGGTTGTCTTGCAATCGCTCCGGCCAATGAAAGTATCGCTCATGTCGCCAGCTTCAACCTCGCTGCTGTGATGCAGGATGCAGAGCTTGGTTTTGGTAATCTTGTCGAGGACGCAGAGAACAAGACCTATGCTGCTGAATCTTCTTTCACCAATATCAAGACTCTCGGTTACACCAAACGCAATACTTTCCTTCACAAGAATGGCTACGTGTTCTTGGTAAACTACGACGGTCTTGAAAACAGCATCTTCTTCAGCAGCGATCAGACCCTTAGCACCGGCGACTATCGCACTCTCGCTCGTTGTCGAGTTATGCACAAGAGCCGTCGCGTAGTTCGTAGGGCACTTCTACCTCGCGTCAACTCTAACGTAGAGGTTGACATCACTTCCGGCAAGCTCTCGGCTTCGGCTGTAGCAGAATTCCAGAATATCGTTATCGAGGCTTTGGATAAAAATATGGTCGAACCCGGCACCGCAAAACCCCAAGTTAGCGGACGCACTTGTAAGATTGACCCCAATCAGAACGTGCTTGATAACGATGCTATAGACATACACTACAGCCTCGTTCCGCTGGGTGTAACCGGTGAGATCAAGGTTACTGAAGGCTTCTCCAACTCCATCTAAAGCCAATGTTTTATCAAATAATATAATACAACAATGGCAACAGAAATTAATAATGTAGCATACAGTTGGTCGATGATTCAGCTTCAGACCAACCTTGATGGTGAGAGTGCTCAGAATCCGATTTTCGTCGATTGTACGGCTATTAAATGGGACACCAAACGTAAAATCGAGTCTATCTACGGTCTCGGTGGCCAGCCCCGTAAGCGTGGTTTCGGGAATGTGACTTATGAGGCAAGTATAACACTGCCTTACGGCACTCAGGTTGATCTTCGTGAGCGTTCTACTGATGGCACTCTTCTTGGTCTTGGTGAGTTCAACCTCATTGTCTCTTGGGTCAATGATGTGGCAGCTAATGTAACTTCTGAAACAGTTACACTCGCCGGATGTATTCTGGCCGAAGGTGGTATGGACGCAAGTCAGGACGATACTTCTATCACACGAGAGTTTGATCTCCATCCGCATCGTATCTATACTGGCAAGGTACAGAGCAACGCAAACATGAGCTGGTCTCACGAACTTTATGGTGGCGCGTAATCGGTTTTATTGTTATATTATCAGTTGGAGAGAGCAGTCGGGAACGGGTGCTCTCTCATATTTTTTTCAAGATTTACTATTATATATTGACAATTCCTAAAACGTCAAATTGATTTTTAACATTAAAACCAAAAACAATTCACAATGGCTAAAGAAAAGAAAAATCCGGAGACTGTAGAAGAGATACAGTCAGCTCCCGCAATCGAACTGGTTGGAAGCATTAACGTTCCTATCGAAATCCGTGAAGAAATCGTCAAGAAAGCTGAAGCTCTGAAGGCCGAACATAAGCTTCGCAAGATTTTCATCATCGTTGTCGAAGGAGAAGAGGGGGACGACAAGCCTCTGTATATCGCTTATATGCGCCGTCCCGGTCTCATGCACTTCAGTCAGTATATGAACTTCGCTCAGAAAGATGTGATACAGGCTAACAAGATGCTCGCAGCCAACATCTTCCTCGCAGGCGACCGTGAGTTGATTGATGATGAAGATCTCTTCCTTTACGGTACGATGAGCCAGCTTTCCCTGATTATCGATTCCCGCAACGCCGATATGGTAAAAAAATAGAGCGTTGTCGAATAGGTAAAGAGGATGTATATAGACAACGCCTCGCACTGATGACATACTACTATCCTCATCTGGACTTAAACACCATGACAGATGATGATTTTGCCTTTTGGTCAGAAAACGCCTACTGGGTACATTCTCAAATGCTCATGGTTCAACAAGCCAATACAGTAGGTATGTTAACAAGAGGTGCAAAATGATTCAAGATAGGAGCTTCACGGCTCCTATTCTTGTTTTAGACTATTATTAAAAAAGTTGATATGGCCCAACTCAGTTATATAAATACCGGAATCAAGCAAACTCCAGACCTTACTTTTGATATCCCTACTGATGAAAGTGTGGGAGCTTTTCTATTTGATACAAGTGGTTTTGAAAAACCTTTTGATTCTTTTCCACTTCTTTATCATAATTTCAAGGATGGTCAGATTCAGTGCATAAAATGTATGGATGATGCACTTCTGTTAGGTATTAAGAATGATGGATTCCTGAATAATCTTCTTTACTATCACTTGACTCAATTCTTTGACTTTATTGGTGATAATCAAGCTGTGTATGTAGCAATAGCCGATTGTTCAAAGGACTGGGATGTGATTCAATATATGCAACAACAGACCAATGGAAGAATATTTCATATTGGAGTTTGGACTTCTCAGCCCATTTGGAACACAAAATCTGATGGATCTATGGATTTTACTTCATTGATAACAGATATGCAAGCCCAAGCGGATGAAATCAATGGAAAAATTGGTGTTTCCACTCATACAATGGTGCCGCTTCATATTGTGCTGTGTGGCAATACAAATTATATAGGTGGAGGGCAAATTCATTATAAGCAGTTTCCAAATGCTATTGAACTGAATTGTCCAAAAGTATCAGTGACATTAGTCCAAAACGGGTCTCAGGAAGTACGTCAAATGCAAAGCAATAATCCTCTTCAGGCTCCGGTCAGTTCACTGGGATTAATAATGGCTTGTCTGGCCCTTTGTGGAGCTGAGGAAAGCATTGCATCACTTGAAAAATGTGATCTCAATAAAAATGAGGGCTTCAATTATCCTGAATGGGGAATAGGTAATACTGGCACTCCAATAGATAGCGTACACCGCGTTTGGGCAAATATCGTATCATCCAGAGGCTATATCATACCAGTTGATTATGAGGGACTGGAATCATCGTATTTCCTCAGTAGTGATCAAACCCTTTGTGAGGGTGATTTCAGCACCATAGCTAACAATCGGGTAATGCACAAGTGTCGTAGAGCAATGTGTACAGGTCTTATTCCTTATGTTAACAGTAATCACATCTATATTCCAGGCACGCACAGTATCAGCGCTACCTCTATCGCCATCATTACGGATTCTATCAATACCATTATTGATTCTGTAATGAGAAACAAGCAAGGTAAAAATCAGATAAATGGACGAGTCGTAACATTCCTGGAAAATGATGAATTACTGGATAATGATTCAATTTCTTTAAAACTGGAGATTAGTCCGGTTAATTACAGCGGATTCTTATCTGAAGAAGTGTCACATGATATTGAATAAGATTTCATAAGTTAACTCGTATATAAGGACCACTCGCCCCAAGTCTAAAAAATGACTTGGGGCTTTTCTTTGACTATTAATAGGTAGCAAATCATTAAGTAATACAACCAATGGCAGATTATAAAGATTACATCGTCAGGTATGACATTATTGCTGATGTAACCAAGGCGGCCGAGGGGCTTCAATCCATTGCAAATATCGCAAAGGAGTTTGAAGTTCCAATGAATACGCTAAAAACCACTATTCAAGATGTTAGTCGAGCCGCCAGCCAACTTCAGCAATTATCTAAAATTTCATTTATCCCCACTATTGACACTGGTACTTTCAATAATCAGTTGCGAACAATGGTTACGCAAGTCCGGAGTGCCGCCGCAGAAATGCACACGGCAATATTCCAGGCTCTTTCAGGAAACCCTGCTGGCACAAAAGCAGCTCAAAAAGGTATTGGTTCTGCCCTTAGTGGAACCAGATCAGTTGCAGCCATAAAGAAGAATATTGAGGAGTATAACAAAGAGTTAGATAAGCTCTTAGGTACACCCAAAAAAAATAAAAAGGGGGAAACCATAAGAAATCGCGATGGTCTAATCCAGATGAATAAAAATGGATTAGCAAAAGCAACAGCTCAACAGCAAGCGTCTTTTCAAGAAAGACTTATAAACTTAGAGGCTCAAAAAAGAATGTATCAACAGCGTATTCAGCAATGTAAAGCTGAACTTGCTGTTGCAGAAAAACTTGAAAAGGAAACGGCTGCCCAACAAGCAAAAGCAGCTAAAACTCAGTCCAAAATTGCAGCCACCCCTACATCAAAAGCTACCACAGCACCCCAGCCGGCAAAACTTACCAATGTTACTCCAGCCGTTATCCGAGAATGGAAGAAAGCATTTGGTGATGCAAAAAGTAAGGCTCTTACAGTTAACATCAGGGGAAATGCTACTGGTGCCGATGGTGCATTGACCGTCATAGAGCAAATCCAGGCTTCATTAAATGCCTTACAATCACAAGGCACTTTCAATATCAATCCGATACTGAATACTGAAGGTTTTGCCGCCGCCGAAGCTCAACTCAAACATCTTGCCGGCCTAAGTGCTGCTGTCGTTGCTCCTTTCACCCCTAAAGACAACAAGACCAAAACTGGTAAACCATCCAGTCTTGTTTCTGCTCTTACCAAAGATGAGAAAACAAAGCTCACTAACGCCCAGAAACAGATTAAAGCCTGGAATGAGAAGATCGCCCCCATCCAGTCGCGTCTTGATACAAATCGAGCTATTCCCGAAGATCAGCGGACTCCTGCAATAAAAGGACAAATAACTCGTGACACTAAAACACTGGCAGCTTACCAAGCTAACCGAGCAGAGCAAGAGAATATTATCCGAACTCTTCAGGGAAAGTCCACCGCCGCTGCACAGACCGCTGCTAAAACTGCAAAGCCTTTGGCCCTCGACATTGTAGGCAATCTATCAAAAATCAACGTTACGGCCAAGGCTCCGGTAATACCAGTTGTAGGAGAAATTACAAAAATCCAAGGTAAAGTTGCAGAAGCTATCCCGGTCAATGTAAAAATAATGGCCGATCAGGTAGCTGCATCTGTAAGATCAATTCCTGCGCCGACTTTGGATGTCAGGGTAAACTTATTGACTGATAAAGCCCAGCAGCAGTTACAAACTCTGGCCGCACAACAGGCCAAGACTGCCCCCAAACCACTAAAAAGCACTGGTGCCTCCACATCGACTATAACTCAACCAAAAGCAAATGTGGTTGGAACTACTGTGGCAGCTACAACAAAAGAGGCATCAGTTTCTACTCCAGTTAAAGGGAAGAAGTCAAGTGCCACGACTTCGATAACTGCGACCGTTGATACCAAAGACGTAATCAGTCAAATCAAAAGCATCCCACGTCAGACTATACCTGTTGCGGTTAAACTGATGTGGGAAAGGGGCGTTATTGGCCGGCAAGAGCAAATTAAAAAGATGGCTGATAGTATTCCCCCCATCAAACTTAATTTGGATATTAAACCGGCAATCGCAAAACTGGAGGAATTTATCACCGCAGTTAAGGCAGTCAGCCCACAGAATATCAAACTCACTGCTTCTGGTGTGGCCGGAGGTACCGCTGGTCAGGCTGGCACGTCATCAAAGACCACTGGTGCCGGGGTTGCTCAAAAGAGCGGCAAACAGGCAGGACATACCGGCCATCAGCCTCTTACTCTAAGACAATATAGAGACCAACTTGGGGCACATTTGGCAAAAGGTGGAATGTTACCTCCAAATTATGCGACCCAAATTGCAGATCAGCAGAGAAGGAGAGCGTGGCATCTTGACCAGATGAAACGTGACGCTATGGCGGCCTTTGCACAAAAGACTCCATACGAACTTGCTGAAGAAGAACGCTTGCGTAAGTTGGCTCCAACAACTGCTGGTACTGGGAAAAATAAAGTTGCTTGGGGTTCTACTGCTCCGGCTGCCCATACTGCGCCTAATGGATACAAATGGGTACAAGCCAATGACCTTACATCATATCTCAATAATGAGCAGCAACAGCAATTAGCAAAACTTAGGAGTGATGAAAGTAATGCGCGTGGAAATGTAGCAAGGATCCAATCTCAGATTGCTCGTAGTACAGGAAAATCCAATGCTCGTCTGGAAGCGGCAAGGACACAATATGCAGCTATCCAAAAGCAGATGGAGCCATATTTGAAACAAATGGCACAGCTGGAGGAGATGAAGAAGCCACTGCTCTCTTTGAAGAAACCCAATAAAACTCAGAGAAGTGCTCTTGCAAGAATCGAATCATCACAAGCTGCATTACAAACTCAGATAGACCAGTATCGTCAAGCACAAGCACCTTTTGCTAACGCAATTCAACACGAAACGGCATTGATGGCTCGATATGGTACGATGTCAAGTAATGCCCTTTCTGCCGCGACCCAACAACATTCTTCAGCACGAGCTGCTGTATCAAGATATACAGATGGCTGGAAATTGGCTCAAACAAATCCCAAGGGTAAACCAAGCGAGTCTAATATCCAGAAAGCTGCTCGTTTACAAACGCAGGCTCAAAATGCAATGTTGCCCTTTGCCCAAAACAAAGAGCAACTGAATATGCTCACCAAACATCGTCGTTACTTCCGTCAGGCCGTAGCAACGACTGGCATTATGCCAACTCCAGGTATGGAAGCACCTCAAATGCTGAAATACTTGCAGGGCGTATCGACTCAAATGCAGAAAGCAAGTGTTGCTGTACCCTGGACCTTACAGAGTCAGATTAATAAACTTGAAGGCGATGTTGCTAAGGCCAATGGTGTAGGCCAGCCCACCCAATCTCGTGGAACTGGTATGATGCCTGTGCGCACCGGCCAGCCAAAACCGTTCTTTGATCGTTCCCGTAAATGGGCTTATCCATTTACCGGCCAGACCTCTTTTGGCGCTCGCACTCCAATGGCCGTAGATATGGCCAAGGGGATGGGGGTAATGTTTGCGATTGGTGGCGCGATGTCAGCTATCGGAAGCTCCTTCAGTCAGGCGATGGAGTATCAGAATACCATGCGTACCACTCAGGCCATACTTCAGAACGGAACAGACTCATACAGTCAAAATTCGTTCAAGAATATGGAGTCCACTGTACGTAATGTCGGTGTTATGACAAAATTCTCTGCTCCAGAGGTCGCCAGTGCTGCTCGCTTCCTTGCTATGGCCGGATATGATATAGACGCTATCAATGCTGCTATACGACCTATCGCAGACCTTGCTCTTATTGGAGATTCTGACTTGGGCGAGACTGCTGATAAGATGACCAATATTATGACCACCTTCCAGATTGCCCCAGAACGTATGCGTGAGGCAGCAAATATAATGGCTACAACCGCAACTCGATCCAATACAGACCTTATGATGTTGGCCGAGTCCGCTAAGTATGGTGGTGGTGTCGCAAATCTGTATGGGCGCAATGACCCCAATCTTTTTGCAGATACAATGGCATTGTTTGGTGTCATGGGTAACGCTGGTATTCAGGCTTCATCTGCCGGTACTGCGCTTCGTATGATGTATCAGAACCTCTTTAAGCCAAATAAAAACCAAAAGGCGGTTCTGGATATGATGAAGCAAAGTTATGGTATTACAACTCTCAAAAAAGATGGCAGCTATCGTTCTATGTCTGACATCTTAATTGAGATGGCCCAGCGCATACCTGAGAACAAGATGGCTTCGATTGTCGGCAATCTATTCCGAATTACCGCTCAACCTGGTGCTTCTGCAACCTTGCTTGCCGCCGCCGGTGGCGATAAGGGTGTTGCCCAAGAGATTGGTGCTGGCATTGAAGCAATGTCAAATAAGATGAGCAGCAAGGCCGAACTAAGCTCGCTGGTATCTCTTATGTTGGCAAACCGTAACTCTGTCAGTGGAAACATCTCAGGAGCCATTGCCGAAGAAAAGCAAAACACCATATCAGGTCTTTGGGCCCAGGTTACATCAACATTTACTGAAGGCATTGTTCAAGCATTTGAAAATCGTCAGGGTGGTTTTGAGGAAATGTTGAAAAAACTCAGGGATTATCTTGCCAAGCCCGAAACAATCCAAATGATACAGAACCTTCTCGATATGATTATTGAGATCGGTAAGGTAATGGCATGGTTTGTGAAGATATGGGCCTCTCTATACAACGCTGCTCCCGGATTAATCAAATTCTGGGTTACTTTCCAGATGGGGATAACCCAAGTGGGTACGCTCATTGCTCCAATAATATCTTTGATTGGTGTATTTGACCGTCTTAAAGGCTCTATAATGGCATTGGCCGGCATATCTTCTGTCGGTGGCGCAACAATGACGGGAAATATAACCAGAAATGCTATCGCAGGAACAGCTACAAACGCAGCCCTTCTTGTTCCTACACCTGGTGCCAGTCAAAAATTTGTTGGTAAAATAGGATCTAAGGCTAATTCTGCTATGGCTACAAATGCGATTCTTGCAGGAGAATTAGCATTAAGTGGTGCCTCTAAATCCAGTACACTAAAAACGCTTAACCAAGAGACAGCTCAACATTATAAAGCTGTTCAAGAAAGATACTACAGAAGATATGGTTGGGCCAGGGCTGGAGCTGCTTTTAGAACAGCGTCAACTGCTGGACTTACAATGGCTTCATTTGCTCCGATGTTTGGTGGACTGAAGAGTATGGCAATGAATTTGTTTGTCGGATTTAGCAGAGCAATAGGATTTCTTGCAAATCCTATATCTATAGCTACCATAGCAGTTGGTAGTTTAGGATATGGTCTATATAAGCTCAAACAACATATTGATGGCACTTCTGAAGCCCAGAAACGCGCAAGAGTGCAGGCCAACAAAGCTGCCGATCAAACCCATCGTGAGCTTACCAAAGAGGGTCAGTGGTATCAGGATATGATGAATGAGAATATTCCTGAAGCTGCTCCGGTAATATCCAGTATTGACACTACTCAAATCGAGAAATATAATGCGGATAAGCAGAAGTTCAATCAACTTTATGCGACAATCTTTAATGATTTCTCGAAAGATGCAAGTAAGCAATCAATCAATGATGTTACGACCAAATGGAAGAATGTTATAACTGCTAATCCAGCTTATTCTCTCGCTATCGGTAACGCACGAAATTATGACTTCTCCAGGAAGCATAAGCAAATGGAGTACAACCTTCATAATGATGCAAGCAATCTTGGTATAGCATTGTGGAATATGTGGCACGCCGATGAGGACACTGCCATAAATCAACGCAATGGTATGGTCCAGGACGCACTTATGATTGAAGGTGCCAATGATCTTCGGACTCAGCAAGCCATACGAGAGATTGCAGAACTCCGTCAAAAGTATCTTGCTGGAGAAACTACATATAAATCTGAGAGCGAATATCAGCAGGCCGCCTTTGCCATAAGAGACCGATTCATGTCTCAGTTCACTGCCAAATTGCCTTCTGCCGGAATGACACCCGAACAATTCCAGCAGACCAGTAACCGTAGTGTTTATGACCAGTATCAGTTAGGCGCCCAAAACCTTCTGGATGCAACCATTAATGGGCAAATGGGCACTCTGGTTGGCAAGATGAACGCTTATCAGTGGTTATCAGATGCAAAAAATCGTGCTCAATTATATACTGATGAGTGGTATAATGCAATATCCAATATCATCGGTGATTATCACGTTATCTACAACGCTGTATCTGCCGATGGTCAGCAGCAGGCCAATATCGAACTTATGCTTTCGACTCTTCCGAATGGGCAGTTGAACTTCACGAATATCTTAGACCAGATCCGAGCCAAAGTTACGAACTTTAACCTGACCCTTCAGGGATTCACAGATATTATCGGAACTGCATATAAGATGATGGCCGAAGCCGGAATAATTGATATTAAAGATATCAATAGTCTTCAGGGCCAGATACGTCATCAGCTTACTGGTGCAAAATATGGTGATGAGACTCCAAGACAGTATTATGCTCAATGGATTGCTAACAATCCCAACTCAGAATGGGTAAAGGCTGGTATTACTGAAAAACAGTATGTGGACTTTGTAATGGGTAGATCCGGCAATACTCTTAATCTTGGTAATCGTGTTGTGACACGTTCTGGAGAGCAACAGCAGATGTATAACAACATCTCTCTCAAAACTGCCAATACCATTATTGAACAGAACAAGCACTTGACGGAGAAGGCAAAACAGTTCGGGAATAATAATTCTGGCACTCAGAATACTCCGACCCCAAAACCAACTCCGGCTCCAGCCCAAGACCAGCAGGCATACGCTTCTCATTATGATAGAAGCGCAGCCAGACCTACTCAGGTTGTGTTTAATATCAATAATCTGGCGAGCTTCGATAGAACAACAGTGGCTTCCAGTGCTGAAGAGCGTGACTTGATGGCTGCAATGGAGGATAGAATCGCAGGAGCAGTTTATCAAATGTTTGCCGAAGCCTCCAATCAGGCTCAACGAGTAATGGATCTAACATAAACCACAATGATATAAAG